>NZ_LQXP01000017.1:0-71282 GCF_003268405.1 Acinetobacter sp. CFCC 11171
TAATATCTTAGTAAATAATTATAAAGTTTATCTGCTTTAAAATGTCTACTCAAAACATTTGAGCATGCGTTTTGCATCTACTTAATTGCCAAAAGCAAAATCATCAGGCTAAAACAAAAAGAGGTGCATTATGTTTATTAAAGAACACATCATCCGTATTGAAAATATGAAGACCCTGCAAGCGCTTGATGCTGCAAATATCGACCATCAAGTAATTGCAATGTTTATGACTTGCGAAGGGATTCCACTCAAAGCCTTTGAGGTCAGTTCATTACTTAACTCATATAGTGCATTAGGCACTAAAAAAGTCGCGTCTAAAAAAGTGCAAGCCTTAATACAAGCCAAACAAGTTGGAGAGGAGGACGAATCGATCCCATGCCCAGCCGCCTATTAATAATCCATTCTGACTAAAAGCTGCATCATCACTATGCAGTTTTTTTATTTGTCGACATATCGCCTGAGCTGCCGCAACTGAAATTGCAAACCCGTCTTTAAACAGAGATGTGTATAATCAATTTAACCTTTCAAGAAACGCTGGCAACATGTTCAATATTCTACGCAAACAAATGGATGAAAGTACGCAATGCCCGTTGTGTCGTGCATCTATGTATTGGGTAGATGCTGAAAAATTAGATGAGCAAGAATTTAATTTTTATCAGTGTAGCCACTGTCATCATCAAATATTTCCAGAACAGCAATACAACTGTCATTGTGAAAACTGTCAGGCTGCGCGAAAAAAACTCCTGAAAGAAACCCGTTTACAAGAACAGCGTAAACTTAAAAATAAAGATATCGTTGAGCGTGAATTAAGTGAACTGAGTTTTTTACAGAAACTCTTTTTGCTGGCTTTATTGGATAATCATGTCCAAGAACATACGGCACATCAAGAATTTATCGACTGGGACGCTATTAAGTATCATAACATCAGCCCGAATTATTTCTTCCAACAATCACTCAAAAAGCATCTCGTGCATGAGCAAATTTTGATTGTGAAAGATGATGCGCTACAAGCTGAACAGTATTATATCAATGTCCGTCTGGATGGCTATTCGGAGCCCAGTCTTTTTAGCGTAGCGCAGCAACTCCGTCATTGGTTTTATGAAAATTTAGCTCTGGGTGTTCCTTTTAAAAGCGCTGACGAAGTGAAAGAGTGTTTGTATCTTCTACTGTTTCAAGAAATTGTCCAATTCATGCAGTTTTACTGTAAGACATGGGGCATTCAAATTGCAGGGAATAAAAGCTTTCAAGTGTTCTGTTATCGCCTACTCGACCATCTAGCGGTTGGGCAGATTTACTATATGATTCAGTCAGCACTCGAATACCTACATAAACAAAAAGCTCTGCAAGTACGTAATGAAAACTTCATTAATACTAATCTGTTAAAAAAGACCTTACAGCAATACCGTGAACGTGGCTTACAGGAAAAATGGGAAACCTTTACCCTCCCTCGTCCGCCACAATTACCGTTTAGTAAAATGAGTGAAATTTTGCTCTTTAACTTTTTAGGACTCGATGAAAGTATCTTTGTGCAACCGATACGCCATGCTTGGAAAAAAATCGAACCACGATTAAATTTTTATTCCACAAAGCGCTGCATGTACTGTGGTTCACAAGAGCTCTCTGTCGATTATGATGCCGCAGATTATGTGACCCTGTTCTGCCGTAATTGTAAACATCAAGACCATTACTTCACCCGCTAAGGGAGAAAACAATGAATCAATCTGAAAATTTTGAAACGACCATGAACAGTGAATTGACTGACTTAAATAGCCCGCTTTTACAAAGCGTCATCAATGCGTGGATTGAACTTCAATCCAAACAACCTTTGGTGCATATCATCACCAATACGGTCGCGAGCAATTATGTCGCCAATGTTCTTTTGGCTGCGGGTGCTTCTCCTGCAATGATTGACAATCCCTTTGAAGCCGAAAGCTTTGCCTCTATTGCCAGTGCATTGAATATCAATTTAGGCACGCCAACGTCTGAACAAATGCAGGCCATGCAAATTGCTGCACAAACAGCACAAAATTTAAATAAACCTTGGGTGCTTGATCCTGTCGGTTATGGCCCCGTTTTGCCGTGGCGATCTGAAATGGTTGACCAATTACTCCAGTACAAGCCAAGCATAATCCGTGGCAATGCATCAGAAATCAGTGGTCTTGCAGGTAATCAAGGTGAGTCACGCGGTGTCGATAGCACGCTCAATAGTGCAGAAATTTACTTAAATGCTGCGCCCTTATTAGAACACTGTGAATGTGTGGCAATTTCAGGCGAATCAGATTTCATCTTATCGAAAGAAATGAATGCAGTGATTCAGATTAATGGTGGATCTTACTTACAACCCAAAGTGACGGCTTCTGGCTGCGCTTTAGGTGCGTTAACAGCGGCGTATTGCGCCGTGAGTGAAACGCTAACTGCTGGCACGGTCGCAGCACATTTGCACTTTGCGATTGCGGGTCAAAAAGCCTATGAAATTAGCTCAAGTGTCGGCAGTTTTAATGTTGCATTTTTAGATGAAATTTATAATCTCAATGAAGATGATTTCAATCAACTTGCCAACATGCAAATTTATTCACTATAAAGCTATGATACCTTGAGAAAACAAAAACAGCTTGAGTATAGGACTCAAGCTGTTCAGGGATTCATACTGTTTTGTACTAATTAATATGCGAAAAAATTTACTGTGCCGTACTGTCACTTGCAGCATTGGCATCAAACATTTCTGAATCTTCGATCGTTTCTGTTGGATTACTCAAAATCATGTCTAGGTCATAGTCCCCCGCATAGACGATATTTTTGATTTTTGAACAGTCGCCATCACTCATTTCATAATTTAAGACTTTGGCTTCATCACCAATTTTAAACTCAGCACGAACAACGTTTTTATTTTCATCAAAACTCAGCTTAGGCTGAACGCCTTTTTTCGAATCTTGCTGCGGATCTTGGCTATCCGTGAATATATCAAAATCCACATTACACACTTGTTGCGACTGCTTACAGTTAATTTCTGCTTGCATACGTTCCGCTAACGATGGCTCAAAATAGGCAGCAAGTTGATCTTTACTCAAAGCATGTAATTTCAACTCTTGGTCATAAATTTGTTTGACCAATTTTTCAGGAGTAACACATTTCTGCGATTGCTCTTGTACTTTTTGCTCTGCAGGCTGACAAGCCGTTAAAAAGATTGCCGCACCGAAACCGAATAATCGATATATCGTCATTTGTCGCATAATACATCCATGTCCATCATTAAACTGCCCGCCCAACTGTCAGATTCATACTTGCTTCAAAAATGGTTGAAACATTTAATTTACAAATACACATTAACCCCATGCCATCAAAATAATCTGGCACGTGCTGCATAAAAAATTGAACATGTTCATCAGATTTTTTCCGTAGCCGAACCAACTGCTCAGGCGTCACCTTCGGTAAATCACAACGATGAACAAAAATATCCTCAGCCCGATGCTGCACATCATGCTGACGGATTTTATAACTATTTAAAACATCCACATACTCGGTGGGCATCGGGACACCATGCCTTGGATAAAACTTAACAGAGCGCGAGGCAAATAATGTATATACCTTTGGTTGTGCCAATGTAGCCACAAACCACATTGGAATCGCTGGAAAACGAATCTGATGCTGCATCGCCACTTTAATCGCCGAGTTTAAGGTCAGGTTTTTCCGACGGTAATCAACCAATACCCCAGCCCGTGAATTAAAAATAAAAATCGGCCGATTGTTATGCATAATTTTTAATATACGCACAATGTTTTGCCCAATCAGTTTATTCTGCTCAAAATACTGAATGATTGGTAAGGCAACAATATCTGGGTCATGCATGTATTGATAAAGTTGCTCAATCTTAGAAGTTGGGAAAATACATTGATCAAACTCCCAGAGCCGTTGAAACAACTCATGTTTTTCTTCAATCGTGAGTTTGCAAAAATCAATGATATTCTCAGTGATCGCCATACCAACACCCATTTTCTTAATGGATTAACTTTGATTTTTTTTCAAAGTCCCTAGTTATAAAGTTTTCCGAAGCGGTATTTAAATGAAATAAAATTATTCATAGATCATCTATGATGATTAAAACCTCAAGTTAAAAATGAATCGCTATTTAACCTCATGCTTTTTTAAAATCAACCCTATCAATATTTTTTACTTTTGAACCGCTTTAACCCTCTAAAAGCCCAAAAGTTGCAGCGTTTTTTGACTGTTACATCATGTAAATATAATACGTTTTAACATCGTGAATTGCAGCCCTCGTTATATAGGATTTCTTATACTTTCTAGTCATACAAAAAAGACAGCTTCGAAAAGCTGTCTTAGGGTCATTTTTAATATTTGAGCATTAGGCCTGGTAATAGATATCAACCGTTTTAATGCGGTTTTCATCCATTGCCGTGACTTTAAATTGAATGCCTTTAAAATCAACCACAGTACCGACTTCTACATTGCCGTGGGTCTGATCTAAAATAAGACCTGAAACACTGATATAACCATCATCTTCTTCGATCAAATCCAGCATTTCCAATTCAAGTTCTAACTGATACAGATCGAGCATGCCTGAAGCTTTCCAATGTTCATCATCGATTTTAATCAAATCAAGTTGTTCATCTGCATCAGGGAATTCACCAGCAATCGCTTCAAACACATCGAGTGGTGAAATCAGACCTTGTACCGCCCCAAACTCATCCGTAACCAGCACCAAAGAGCCTTTTGAGGTACGCAAGGTATTAATCGCATCAATCACCTTCATCTTTTGGAAAATAAAGATTGGTCGATGACGTTTAATCAATGCTTTTAGATCATCTTCACTGTCTAGAACATCAATAAGTTCTTTCGCGCGGACAATACTAATCACTTTATCCAAGCTACCACGACACACAGGGAATAAACTGTGCGGCACTGAAAGGACTTGCTCACGAATTTGTTCAGGTGTGTCATTTAAATCCACCCAAGAAATTTGATTGCGGGGAGTCATGATCGACGCAACTGAACGCTCTGCAAGCGTCAACACCCCCCCAATCATGTAACGCTCTTCGTCTGCAAAAGTTTCTTGCGCCTGATTACCAACTTGATCGGATTCTAAGCGCCCACCCATCAGTTTTAAAATACTGTCTGCAGTACGATGGCGTAATGGAATTTTCGCTTCATGTTTTTGAGCATTGCGTTGACTAAACTGGTTAAAGGCTTCGATGACAATCGCAACACCAATACCTGAGTAGATATAGCCTTTCGGAATATGGAAACCAAAACCTTCTGCTATCAAACTAATACCGATCAGCAATAAGAAGCTTAAACATAGGATCACGACGGTCGGATGTCGGTTTACAAAAGCCGTTAGCGGTTTAGATGCAAGTAACATCACTGCCATTGCCACAATCATTGCAGCCATCATGACATAAATGTTGTCGACCATACCGATCGCTGTAATGACAGAGTCTAAAGAGAAAACCGCATCTAAGACAACAATTTGCGCAACAACTGCTGTAAAGCTGGCATATGCCACTTTTGTTGTCACTTGAACTTCTGGTTTTCCTTCTAATTTCTCATGTAGCTCTGTGACCGCCTTATAGACTAAGAACAATCCACCGAACAATAATATGAGATCTCGACCAGAGAATGTCCAATCAAAAACGGTAATCAGGGGCTTTGTTAATGTGACCAACCAAGAGATTGCAAATAACAATCCTAATCGCATAAATAATGCGAGTGAAAGACCAAGTACGCGGGCTTTATCACGTTGTTCTGGAGGGAGTTTTTCTGCCAAAATGGCAATAAAGACTAGGTTATCAATCCCTAGTACAATTTCTAAAATAATTAATGTAAGTAAACCAATCCAGATTCCGGGATCTAACAAAAATTCCATTAGCTCTCTTCCTCATTCTGGATTGTAAGAATATCTTCAAGCAGACCAACGCACGGCGACGGATCCATAAATTTAACCTGTGTAACTAGAGACCATTCCATTATGCATAATCTTGCGCATTTGTAATGTATTCAAGCATATTTTTTCGCATCAACAATATGACAAAATGTTAAAAACGCTGAATGTATTACAAATCGAATGGGCGATATAAAATACACATTTAGATGTTAAAACCTACTTTTTGAGATCTCCTCTTCCACTTTAAAAAAGTATGAATTCACCTGACTTTTAATTAAATGTAATTAAATACGTTGTACGAGATTGTATGACAAATCTAATGAATTATTTATTTCTACCTTTTGGTAAAAAATATTAATATTCAATTCAAATTAAAAACTTATTTATTTTCACTACACTATCTCTATACCTAACCTTATTTTTAATTTCTGTTAAGCATTTAGACAGAATATCAATATAATCTATTTAGATAATCTAAAAATGGGATATCTTCTACTTTCTATTTTTTTTATTGTGAACTCTTGCTATTACCCTCTATTTTTCAATAGAATGTTAAAACATTAAATAAAATTAAAACAAATATTCAGGGGATTCCTTTATGACAAAAAAGTATTCAAAATTTTTACCATCCACCGATGACTTTAGTTTAGAAAATTTTCCTTTCTACTGGGTTACTCAGGTGCATTCACAATATGTTTTAAACGTCGACCATGCATTGAAAAAGTATGGCGTTGATAATTCACGTCGTCGTATCCTGCTCGCACTCAAGTCTAAACCACATGCTAGCGTTTCAGATTTATCTGAAATGGTCGTATCTAAAATGTCGACGACAACCAAGATCGTTTATCGTTTAAAAGATGAAGGCTTAGTAGATACCTATTCTTGTGAAGATGATGCGCGTATTACCCGCGTCGTGTTAACCGATAAAGGCACTGCTATGACGCAGAAGATTAACGATCTAACGAATGTCGTTCTAGAGCAATCTTTTGAAGGCTTAACACCGCTACAAATTGAAAAAACCATGGAAAGTTTAAAGCATATTTTCAAAAACTTAGCGCGCTAAGCATTCTGCATCACCGAAATATCAATCGAAAATATTCAGTTGGGGACTGATTTTTTCGATTTTTATTTTGGGTGCGTGCGCACATTCAAACTCATCAACAGGAAAACCTTGTACAAAACTTTGGATGTTGGGTGATTTCCAACTTAGCCATTCCTCTAATCGCGCATGCGGAATCACAATGACCGAGCGCTTTACATTGCCCGGCTCATGAAAGTGTTTCATCATCTCATGCTGAATAGCATCCATCGTAATCATGGTACTTGAACGTACAATCTCGTCACCTTGTCTACAAATGTCATATAAGGCAGCTATATAAAACGCTTCTCCATCTTTGCGCTTAACACTCCAACGCTGCGGCTTATTATCGATATACATTGACTCATAAAATTCAGACACGGGTATTACGCCAAACTTACATTTTGAAATCGCATTAATAAACGTAGGCTTTTGATACAAAGTTTCATTTCGGGCATTATAGGTTTTAAGTGCAATTGATTTGTCTTCAGCCCATTTAGGCACCATGCCAAAATTCACTTTTCGCCACTCTAGCCCTTGTTCAGACTTAAAGAGTAGCGGCAAATCATAATTTGGATAGACTTCCTCAGGATATTCAAAGCTGATTTCAGGCAAGTTTTGAGACTTTAATTGCGATAAGGTAATCGGTTTGAAATTAGCACACATATTTGCCATAATCCGCAAAAATTCAATCTTTATAATAAATGAAAAATCTAGACCGAAGTCGCTTTATCGTTTTAATTCTAATTTCAAGCCTATATTCAACCGCACATGCCGCAAAAGTCTCTGTACATACCGTTTCATTTCTACCTTTTAGTCTCGACGCGCTCTATCTCAACGAATATCCATTTAAACAAGACCTAATCAATGAGACTGAGATTCCGGCAGGCAAGTACCGCATTCAATATAAGCATTTTCGCAATCAGCAAATGATCAGTACACATCATTGGGTTACGGTCAAAAATCTTCCCAACACCCAAGAACAACAATTTTCATTGGTCATCTTGCCTGATGGTGAAGTAATCAATGTCTCTGATTTTAAAATTACATCTCCAGAGATGTTTCCTGAAATCCGTTTTGCAAAACGTGCTCAAAATAGTTATCGCTTGATGCAAAATCAGCAAAGACAAAGAGATCAGTTTGGCGTGATTTTTCCTGACGCAGATGAAGCCCATACGACAGAATTAGAAGATCAATTTGGCTGGTTTACGGTGAACGAAGATGAAGGGCGTGTCAGGACTTCTTGTACTGGCACGTTTAAAATCAACCCTCAAGATGCGCTCCCCTATTTCACTACTGCAAATTCAGCTCTTCAGTTTAATTATCAACAAGGAAACAAAATACATAACGCATATTTAGCGTTTAGTGATAACAATCCGCTTATTCCAATCGAAGATCGAACAATTCATGAGGCTACGCATTACAAAAAGGGCTTGAAGTTTGATCTACATATTAACAATATACAAAAAATGAAAACCGAGACTATTTTTTCTAATTATTCAATCTACAATTATAAGGTTCAGGTCAAACTGTATATGACGGCCTTGCAGCGAGAGCCCATGCTGTTGATGAATCACAAAATGTACTATCAGGATAATTGTTCAAGCCAAGATATTGGCGCTTTTCTGTATTACAAGACACGTTGGAGCCGTTTTTGGGACTATATTCTGCCTGATATTTCATGGAAATAAACTAAAAATGTCCTGCGTAACATTAGCTGCGGTGAAGTCTATTGCACAAGATTAAATAGACTTCACTTTGCGTATTTTAAGCTGGGAAAGTTTGCCAATGGGTGCGGGTAAATTCCTCAAATATCCACTCACCATTAAAACGACCAAGGCCTGAATTACGCTCACCGCCAAAGGGTGCATTAGAATGATCCGCCACACTGATGCCATTGATATGCGTCATGCCTATATCGAGTTTGGCAGCAAACTCTCCGCCACGCGCTAAGTTTGAGGTACATACCGCACTGGATAAACCAAATCGGGTTGAATTCGCCAATTTAAGTGCATGCGCTTCATCTCGCGCTTTTAAAATCGGCAAGATTGGCCCAAAGCTTTCTTCTAATGCAATATCAGCGTGTGCATCGACATGGGTGAAAATATGCGGTGCAACCAATTGACCTTCAATACCGCCTGCATAGGCTAAAATTGCATCTTGCTGAATGGCGTTTTGAATAATGGTTTTTAATTTATCGACCTGCGCCTTGTTGATGATGGGCCCTATCAGGGTTTCGGCATCACTTGGATCGCCAACCACGATGCTTTTTACGCGTTTAATTAATTTTTCAACATAAGTATCATGTAGGCATTCATCCACAATCACTCGATTGGTACTCATGCAGATTTGCCCTTGATGCAAAAAACGCCCCATCACGGTCAGTTCAACGGCTAAATCTAAATCGGCATCATCTAAAATCACTAAAGGCGCATTACCGCCCAGTTCCAGCGCTAAACGCTTAATCCGTGAACTTCCTAGCGCTTTCACCCCAACCTGTTGCCCCACTTCAGTTGAACCTGTAAATGAAATCAATTTAGGTACAGGATGCTCTACAAAATAGTCGCCAATTTCACTGCCACTGCCTGCAACGACATTTAACACGCCATGCGGCAAACCCGCTTCTTCAAATAATTTTCCAAGCAACGTTCCACCTGTCACTGGCGTGTCGCTTGCAGGCTTCAGCACCACACTATTGCCGCAGGCAATCGCAGTCACCACAGAGCGCATCGACAAATGAAATGGAAAATTCCACGGGCTAATCACTGCTATGACTCCCAATGGTTTGCGCAGTACAAAACTCTTGCGGCTAGGGTCTTTACTCTCTAGCTTCATAGTTTGCATTTTTTCAGGAAAACACAACGATTCTTGGATAATGCCGAGCGCAGCATCAACTTCAATATTGGCTTTTAAACGTGTACTCCCAGATTCATCTATCAGCCATTGAATAATTTCTTCTCTGCGCTGCTGAATGGTTTGAGCTAATTTGTTGATAACTAGCTGACGTACTTTAATAGACTTGGTCTTTTCTGATTTAAATGCTGCTTCTGCCGCACTATAAGCACTGTCTACATCGACACTGCTGGCTGCCTGCAATTCAAAAATCTGTGCTTGGCTAAAGGGATTGATATTCTTGATGTGACGCGTTGAAGTCCCTGCTCGCCATTGCCCACCAATATATTGCAAATCTAATGCGGTATAAGCTGACATCGTTTCCATCCTATTTTTATCATTCATCCCAATGTAAAGGCTTCAGCATTGAAAAGCTATGAGAAAAACAGGATAAAACTTTATAATTAATTTCTTTTACAACCTTATACTTTAAACAGGCTGATGAATCTGCCGCATCGCTTTATAGATTCGCCAATAAATATAACAGCTAATGATGACTTCAAAACTTAGATCTTTAACTGTGGTGAGTTGCTCAAGCGCAGCCTCCTCCATGTTTAGGGTCAACATGGGTAACAGCCCTTCGACAACAACAGCGATCAAGATAAAGAGGACTAAACTCTGAATCGTTACGGGCAAATACAATGCAATAAAGCGCTTTAAAAAATCTCGGCCTTGCTCGCCGCCATTGGCTTTAAATATGGCATTCACCCAGCTGATCAGCAGACCAACTTGTAAAACAAACGAAGCCCAAGCTTCTGTAGGTTTGGATTCTGGGGTTAAGGTCAGTGCTAAGTAGCTAAAGAAAATCAATATTGAGCTGGCAATATAGTAGTTTTTATAATGGGTTTCAGAGACTTTATTCAGTCGTATATCATCCACCAACCGATTTACATTCCATAAATACATGGAGTTTCCTTTTCATTTTTTATGTCGACATTCTAAATTTCTCAAGCAATAAAAAAAGCCTCCGAAGAGGCTTTTTTTGATTTACAGATTAGTCACCTGTATAACCTTTTAATTTTAAACGGTAAGCATGAAGAAGCGGCTCTGTATAACCAGAAGGCTGCTCGCCACCTTTGAATACTAAATCATAAGCAGCTTTGTATGCATAACCATCAAAGCCTGGTGCCATTGGTGTGTAAAGTGGATCGTTGGCATTTTGCTCATCAACAACTTTCGCCATGCGCTTAAATACTTCTTCAACTTGCTCAGCAGTTACGATACCGTGACGTAACCAGTTCGCAACGTGTTGAGAAGAAATACGTAAAGTTGCACGGTCTTCCATCAAACCAACGTTGTTGATGTCTAGTACTTTTGAACAACCTACACCCAAATCAACCCAACGAACAACATAACCCAAGATACCTTGAAGGTTGTTTTCGAGTTCTTTGGTTTTCTCTTCTTCAGACCAGTTTGTATCTGTCGCTAAAGGCGGCGTTAACAAGTCATCTAAAGATAGCGGCTGAGTATTCAACAACTCTTTTTGACGCTCAGAAACATTGCACTGATGGTAATGGATCGCGTGAATTACAGCGCCAGATGGAGACGGAACCCATGCACAGCTTGCGCCAGCTTCTGGATGCTCAATTTTAGTTTTGTACATATCAAGCAACATATCTGGTTTTGGCCACATGCCTTTACCGATTTGCGCTTTACCACGTAAGCCGGCTTGAAGACCGATCATCACGTTACGGTTTTCATATGCTGGGAACCAGATTTGAGACTTTACTTCGCCTTTACGAACGAATGGACCTGCTTCCATGAAAGTATGGATTTCGTCACCTGTACGGTCCATGAAACCTGTATTAATAAAGATCGTACGATCTTTTGCTTGTGCGATACAGTTTTTCAAGTTCACAGAAGTACGACGTTCTTCGTCCATGATACCGATTTTCAAAGTCTTCGCAGGTAGACCAAGCGCTTGTTCAGCACGCTCGAACAATTCAACTGCAAATGCCACTTCTTCAGGACCATGCATTTTTGGCTTCACGATATACATTGAACCTTTACGCGAGTTCTTGTTTTCGTTTTCGCCTTTAATGTCTGCAAAGGTCAATAACGGTGTGATCAATGCATCCATGATACCTTCATAGATTTCAGCACCATCTACAAGGATCGCAGGGTTTGTCATCAAATGACCTACATTACGAAGCAACATCAATGAACGACCGTGAAGCGTAGTTTCACCACCGATTAAGTTTTTGTGCGTACGATCTTTATTTAATGTACGCGTGATGGTCTTACCATTTTTCTCGATTGACTCAGAAAGTGTACCTTTCATTAAGCCTAACCAATTACGGTAGCCTTCAACTTTCTCTTCAGCATCAACTGCTGCAATTGAGTCTTCTAAGTCTTGAATTGTGGTTACCGCAGCTTCAAGAACTAAGTCTTTAACGCCCGCAGCATCAGTTGAACCAATTGGGCTCGTCGCATCAATTTCAATGATTACATGCAAACCATTGTTTAAAAGTACGATTTCGGTTGGCGCAGCTTCGTCACCATTAAAACCAACAAACTGAGCTTCTTTCGCTAAAGTTGCAGTTGAGCCATCTTTTAGGCTTACAACTAACTTTTTGCCTTCTACCGCATATTTAGTTGCATCTGCATGCGAACCATTAGCTAGCGGGAAAGTTTCATTTAAGAAGTTTTTAGCAAATTCGATAACTTTTGCGCCACGAGCTGGGTTATAGCCCTTACCTTTTTCCGCGCCGTCTTCTTCAGAGATCACGTCAAAACCGTAAAGAGCATCGTAGAGTGAACCCCAACGTGCGTTCGCAGCGTTTAAGCAGTAACGTGCATTACGTACAGGCACTACTAATTGCGCACCAGCCAATAATGCGATTTCTTCGTCTACATTTTCTGTGCTGATTTGGAAATCTTCTACTTCTGGTAATAAGTAGCCAATTTCAGTAAGGAAAGCTTTGTAAGCTTCGAGTTCAAATTTGTTGTTGCGGTGCCATTCATCAATTTTAGCTTGAATGTCGTCACGCTTAGCCAATAGTGCTTTGTTCTTTGGGCTAAGATCGACAACGACTTGTTCAAAGTTTTTCCAGTAAGTTTCACTGTCTAAACCTGAACCCGGTAGTGCTTCATTTTCGATGAAATCGTAAAGTTCTTTAGCAATCGCTAACTTGCCTTTTTGAATACGTGCAGTCATTGTCTTTCCTGATATTGCTATTTTTTATAACAAGAGATTCTAGTATACCCATTTATACTTTGCTGAATAGTACTATCACATTCCTAAATAATGATCATTTTCTATGTAATGAAATACCCTCATCATTCAACATAATAAAGATCAGAAATACGACGTCATCATCAGCCTGAATACCTTTTTACAGTGTATAAAGTTTTTGAAATGTCGAAATTAGACTTAAGTGCAGAATTTTGTTCTAAAACTGAACAAATAGACCCAAGCGTCAAACAAACTCACTCGATTAAGCCATGAAATGCTGCCAATGTCGATGCTACAACTTCAACCAATCAGTTTAAATTTAACGCTTTTATCGATGAATTATTAAACAGCCATACTTCTTATTTAATGATGCTTTTATCATGAGACTTTGCTTTAACTTCTATTGTTCGTTCCACAGCTTTTCTTAATTTATACATGTTTTCTAAAACTAAAAATCAAAAAAAAAGAACGCCATCAAGACGTTCTTTTTTCATTCCAACAGAAACGCTTAATTTTCTGCCGTAGATTCTGGTGCATTGATTTGACGGTGAGAGGTATGTAGATAATCATCAGATTGCATTTCCAATAAGCGCGAACGTGTACGCTCAATTTCAAATGCCAATTTTTCACCTTGATATAATTCAATAATCGTATCTTCTGAAGTAAGCAACAACTTCACACCACGGTCATAAAACTCATCAACTAGATAGATAAAACGACGAGTCCCTTCAGACAAATAATCCGTCATGTGCGGCACATTACTCACCAAGACCGTATTATAAATATTGGCAATTTCAATAAAGTCCGCTGGACTACGTGGTTTTAGGCAAAGTTCAGAATATTCACACCACAGCACATCTTCCGTATGACCAATGGTTTCTACAATACGCTGATTAATAATAATTGGCTCTTGTGAAACTGTTTGGGTTTGCGTTAATGCTGTAAAACGCTGTGCCATCCACAACTTATGTTCATGTGTTAAAGGCGACTTAAACAACTGCGCTTGTTTCAATACACGTAAACGATAGTCTACGCCTGAGTCTACATTTAAAATCACACAGTTCTTTTTCACCATTTCGATGGTTGGGATAAAACGGTCACGATGGATCCCGTTTTTATACAAACCATCTGGTGCGATGTTAGATGTTGCAACAAGGGTGATCCCACGCGTAAATAATTTTTGGAATAGATCACTCAAAATCATCGCATCCGTGACATTGGATACAAAGAATTCATCAAAGCAGATCACGACTGCTTCTTTATAAATTTGGTCAGCAACAAGGTCGAGTGGATTACGCTGACCTGAAAGCTTATTTAATTCACGGTGTACGTACTGCATAAAGTGATGGAAATGCATACGTGTTTTGCGTCGAAATGGCACAGAATCATAAAACTGATCCATCAGCCACGTTTTACCACGTCCTACACCGCCCCACATATACACCCCTTTAGGTGCAGTTTGACGACGGAAACGACGAAACGCTTTTTTAGAAGCCTTAAAACGTTGGATTAATTCTTGCCAAACTCGATCCAACTCATGCACCGCTTGCGCCTGTTCCTGATCTGGTAAAAACTGACCAGATGCTAAGGCTTGAGCATAACGCTCAGCCGGTGAAATCGGAGTAAATGCGGTGTTGTGTGGTGACTGAAAATCTGACATATCATTAAATACTTTTTTGGGCTAAATGAATTATAACGAAGAATAAACTCGAAGATATAACACTTTGGCAGTAAAGCGCATTGGCTATTTATTATATTGTCTCGGACTATGCCCAAACCAACGTTTAAACGCATGATTAAACGCCGCAGGTTCTGAATAGCCCAGCAATTCTGCAATCATTTCAATTGAATATTCATTATATTCAATCATACGGAGTGCTTTATCTTTAATAATATCTTCACGAATTTGCTTATAACTGGTATTTAACTGTTGCAGTTGATGACGCAAAGTTCTTTCTGGCAAATTCAATGCTTGAGCAGTTGCTGCCATACTTGGCATCGCACCACTTTGTAATTCCAAATAATCTTGCACACGTTGAACCAATGATGGCGCATCTTCATCGGCGCTTAAACGTTCTAACTCCGCAATACATTTCGACTCATATAATCGAAAAGTAATAATATCTGCGGAAGGGATCCGAATATCTAAAACATCTTCATCAAACCAAAATGCCGCAAATGGCGCACCAAATCGAACTTGTGAGCCATAATAATCAGTAAACATTTTTAATTTTTCAGGATCTTTGGGTTCAGCAAACGGCAAATCAATTTGAACTTGCGGTGTAGATAGACCCATCATTTTGTAAAGATCGCGGATGAATTTATACGTTCCAGAAATTTCCGACTGCGCCAATAATGCACCCAGTGGCGCATACACATCTTGCGGTTGGTAGCATAAAGCCACTTTATGCTGACTGATTTGCAAACTCAAACGCCCAGTTAGATGTGTCAACTGTTGAAAGCGAATTCCCTGATTTAAAGCTTGGCGTAAAGTATCACTGGTGACCAATAACATCAGCAACGGACCATAACCCGCCAACGTATAATGCTGACCAATAAATAACCCTTGCTCAGGTTCTACATCTTTACCAATGACTTTCAGTACATCCCACTCCAAACTCGGATGAATCACCGAAGTAGGATCGAGTGCATCGACACGCAGCCCGATAGTTTGCAAACGTTGATCGACATCTACGCCTGCTTTACGCATTCCTTGTACTAAATACATCAGGCTTAGAATGGATCGTTTCATAAATCGTAAAATGACATTAAATTTCTTCTTTTTTACTACAAAATTGCAATTATGAACATTGCCGTTTCGATCAATTTTTCTGTCACCTCAATCATATTGTTCTGATCATGAACTCAAGTATGCTTAGCTTGTAATCTCGCTTGGAATTAAAAAAATGATGCAGGAAGCGCAAACAAAAACAGTGCAAACCCCAAAACCCAATTCTGAAATACATACTCAAATCGCCATCATTGGCGGTGGTTTTGGTGGTATTGCTATGGCGATACGACTTTTACAACAAGGTAATCAAGATTTTCTGATCCTCGAAAAAGCCAATGATTTTGGTGGAACCTGGCGTGAAAACCGCTACCCTGGCGCTGCGTGTGATGTGCAATCACATATGTATTCGCTTTCTTTTGCACCCAAAACAGATTGGTCAAAGCGTTATGCTGAAGCGCCGGAAATATTTGACTATATCCAACAGGTCACCCGTGAATATAATTTAAAACAATTCTGTCGCTTTAACAGTGAAGTACTTTCAAGCCAATACAATGAATCAACCTGCGACTGGCATTTAGAACTCAAAGATGGTGTTAAAATTACCGCTCAATATGTGATTTTTGCATCAGGCCCTTTACATGTCCCACAAATTCCACATATACCGAGCATCGAAAAATTTAAGGGTAAAGTGTTCCATTCTTCGCAATGGGATCATCAATATCCATTAGCAGGTAAAAAAGTCGCATCGATTGGTACAGGCGGCAGTGCCATCCAATACATTCCAGAAATCGCACCACAAACACAGCAACTGTATGTTTTTCAACGTACCGCAGCTTGGGTCATTCCACGAGATGAACGTAGTTATCATGGTTTAGAAAAATCATTATTTAAAAAATATGATTGGTTTCGAAAAATTCACCGTGCTCGCCTGTATTGGACCAACGAATCACGTGTCGTGCCAATTGTTAAACCGACCACCATGAAGTATGCGCAAAAACTTGCAGAACTGTATATTAAGTATCAAGTGAAAGATGCTGAACTTGCCAAGAAACTAACGCCAAACTACATCATGGGTTGTAAACGCATTTTAATTTCTAATAAATACTTTCCAACCTTTAATCGACCTAATGTGGAATTGGTCAGTGATGCAATACAAGAAATCACTGAAAATGCCATTATTACCAAAGATGGAAAATCCCGTGAAATCGATTGTCTGATCTATGGCACAGGCTTTATTACCGATCCAAGAATTTATTTAAAATCATTTGAATGTATTGGTGAAAATGCTCAAGAACTCAAACAAGTTTGGCAAGCTGGCGCAGAAAGCTTCTATGGCATTTGCACCAAAGGCTTTCCAAATCTGTTCCAATTATTAGGCCCCAATACCGTACTTGCCCATAATTCAGTGGTATTTATGATTGAGGCACAAGTCGATTACATCTTACAAATGATGCAATTGGTTTCAAAATCTAATGTTCAAGCCATCGCTGTCAAAGATCAGGTGCAAGATCAATTTAACACTCATGTACAAGACATGCTTGATGGTACGGTATGGTAATCAGGCTGCGTGAGTTGGTATCAGCAAAATGGCGGTAAAAATTTTGCACTGTGGCCAACTTATACATGGAAATATTGGCTGGCTACTCGAAAAATAAATCCAGCCGATTTTCGACTCCTCAGTAAAACAAAATCTAGTCATGCAGCTTAAGCAATAACAGGTCATAATAGGCAGGTATTCATTATCTGCCTATTTTTGTATGCAATCTTTCTGGTTGATTTTCCAGCTCTTAGCCTGTTTAGGGCTTGGTTTTATTCTTGCACGTCGCCTACCCACTTGGCTTGAAAAAATCGCCTTTAAACTCCTGCCGTACTTTACTTATATTTTGTTATTTGCTATTGCAATCGAATTTTCCGAAACATTACACACTATTCCAGCACCTCTGCAAATCCTTTCTTCATCAGTACTTATTGCACTATTTACCTCAGTGGGTGCTTTTATTTGCTGCTATATTTTATTTAAGCTTTTAGGCTATAAACCCAGTCATGGCAAAGTGTCCATGCAGTTGGTAACAAGCTCACTCATCAATATTAGCTATGCTTTTATTGCATTAGGTTTAGGTTATGTATTTGCCGAAATGGCAGCACATTTTAGTCTTCAGCCACATATGAGTACTTGGGATCTACTCTTAGTCTTTATGTTTCTGATTGGTCTAGATCTCGCCTACTCACCGCTCGATCGTTCTTGGTTAAATTGGAAAATTCTACTTGTTCCTCTGGGCTGTATCGTCGGTTCACTTTTGGGCGCTTTTGCTGCAGCCTATCTATTGCCACAAATCAGCCTGAAAGATTTGATTATGCTGTCACAAGGCTATGGTTTCTATTCGATGACAGGCATCGTCGTGACTGAATTAAAAAATGCGCATCTAGGCAGTATCGCGCTGATGAATGATTTATTCAGAGAAATTTTTGCGATTGTATTTATGTATATTATTGGCTGGCGCTACCCACGCTCTGCAATTTCATCTGCGGGTGCAACAGCTATGGATGTCACCCTACCTATGGTCAAACAAGCCTGTGGTAATGATTTTATTCCACATGCCATGGTCAGCGGCTTTATCCTTTCTGTACTTGCACCTATATTGGTGAGTATATTGGCGGTGCTTTAACGATTTTAATCTCCCTAAATCCCTCTTTAAAAAAGAGGGACTTTCTCCTCCCTTTTTCAAAGGGAGGTCGGGTGGGATCTTACAAAGTCGCCAAAATATCTTTTAAAGTCTGACGCATATTATCCGATTTAGTAATTGGACGGCCAATCACCAAATGTGTAGAACCATCAAGCATGGCTTGTTTAGGTGTCACAATTCGTTTTTGATCATCCGCTGCAGAACCCTCAGGACGGATACCCGGTGTTACTAATGCAAAGTCAGCACCCAAAGTTTCACGTAACATTTTCGCTTCTTGTGCCGAACAAACTACACCATCCAAACCACTTTCTTTCGTTAAAGTCGCAAGACGCTTCACATGTTCAAAAGGTTCCACATCTAAGCCTAATTCCGCAAGATCTTCACGACCCATTGATGTCAAAACCGTAACAGCAATTAACTGAGTATTGTAATTGCCCGCCTTTAGGCGCTCTACACAGGTTTCCATCATTTTACGGCCACCTGATGCATGTACATTGACCATCCACACACCCATATCCGCAGCTGCACAAACTGCTTGTGCTGTGGTGTTTGGAATATCATGGAATTTAAGATCTAGAAATACTTCAAAACCTTTATCGTGCAATGCTTTAACGATACTTGAACCCTCATGGGTAAATAACTCTTTACCAACCTTAACTCGACATAATGCAGGATCTAACTGCTCTGCAATTGTAAGTGCGTCATATTGGCTTTTAGCATCTAGTGCAACGATGATACTCAAGAGACTTACCCTTCATTTTGACAAAATTAGTGCATTATAGATGGATTCAACTTGATCAGAAAGTCATAAAACTCATGTTAATTGAAATGATTAATTTGAATTTAGCTATCTCATTATTTTATTTAAGATATATGGCTTATTTTTTTCAGCCCATAAAAAAACACCCCGATGATCCACCAGAGTGTTTAATATAAAATTTAACTATACTCATAAAAGTAGTTAATTTACTTCATAAACCCAATTATAACGGGTTAGAAGGACGCTCATTTGCATCAATATCTAAAACTGTTTTTTCATGACGTGTATGTGCAGCCGCTTCAGCAGCAGCCAGTTGAGCAGTTTGAATTTGCTCTTTACGTAGGCGCTCAATATCTTTACGTAGACGTTTAATTTCCCAGTTATTTTGAAATACTCGGAATACTTGTGCTGCCAATAAAAGACCTAAAACCAAACCTAATGACAAAGTTAATAGTAATAAAAGCCCTAAACGCATTGCAGGCACTTGTGTAAACAACAAATCGACTGAAAGTTCAGTTCCGTTTTGCAGAACCAAAGCCAATGAGTATCCAAATAGGACCAGTAGAATTACGACCAATACGTAACGCATAAAAACCCCTAACAATGTTTTGAATTAGTTTGCAGATTCGTTTACCGCATCACGTAAAGCTTTACCAGGTTTAAAGTGCGGAACAGCTTTTGCTGCAACTTCAACAGATTTGCCGGTTTTTGGGTTACGACCCACACGTGGCTCACGGTGATGTAATGCAAAACTACCAAAACCACGGATTTCAATTCGGTTGTCTGTAGACAGAGCTTCGATCATTTGATCGATCATTATCTTAACGGCCTCTTCCACTAAGGGTTCAGCTAAGTGTGGGTTTTTAAGAGAAATACGCTCTATTAAGTCAGACTTATTAAGTGCTTCAGTAGTCATCTGCGACCTCTTTAATTATCAAGCTACCTAGGATCAGTTTCCCGATAATAACCTGTTTAAATACAAAACGGTAGCGTAATAATCACTTACTACGCTACCGTTACAGTAATTGTGTAAAATATATTAATTAATTTACATTAACAATACAATTCAAACACTTACTTAGTGGTTCATTTGAGCTTTGATCAAATCACCAATAGTCTTAGGACCATTGTCTGAAGTTGCTGTAGCTGTCTTGTTCAAGTTAGCTACTGCTTCTTTTTCTTCAGCTTCGTCTTTCGCTTTGATAGACAAGTTGATAGAACGTGATTTGCGGTCTACGTTGATGATTTTAGCTTCAACTTCTTGACCAACTTCAAGGAACTTAGTTGCATCTTCAACGCGGTCGCGGTTGATTTCAGATGCTTTAAGAGTCGCTTCAACTTCGTCAGCTAACTTAACAGTAGCGCCTTTAGCGTCAACTGCAGTTACAGTACCTTTAACAAGCGCACCGCGTTCGTTAGCAGCTAAGAAATCGTTGAACGGATCGCTGTTCATTTGTTTGATGCCAAGGCTGATACGGTTGCCTTCAGCGTCTACTGAAAGGATAACCGCTTCAACTGTGTCACCTTTCTTGTAACGACGAATCGCTTCTTCGCCTTGTTCGTTCCAAGAAATGTCAGACAAGTGAACTAGACCATCGATACCGCCTGGTAAACCGATGAAGATACCGAAGTCAGTGATTGACTTGATAGTACCTGAAACTTTTTCACCTTTGTCGTGTTCTTTAGCAAACTCTTCCCATGGGTTAGCACGAGTTTGTTTGATACCAAGAGAAATACGACGACGCTCTTCATCAACTTCAAGAACCATAACGTCAACTTCGTCACCGATCTGAACAACTTTAGATGGGTGGATGTTTTTGTTAGTATGGTCCATTTCTGAAACGTGTACTAAGCCTTCAACGCCTTCAGCGATTTCAGCGAAGCAACCGTAGTCAGTTAAGTTAGTTACACGAGCTTTAACGATAGAACCTTTAGGGTAACGGTTCATGATCGCTAACCATGGATCTTCGCCTAATTGTTTAAGGCCTAAAGATACGCGGTTACGTTCGCGGTCGAATTTAAGTACTTTAACAGTAACTTCTTGACCAACTTCAACAACTTCTGAAGGATGCTTGATACGTTTCCAAGCCATATCAGTGATGTGAAGAAGACCATCAATACCACCAAGGTCAACGAACGCGCCGTAGTCAGTAAGATTTTTGATAGTACCAGTAACTGTTTGACCTTCTTCAAGCTGAGCAAGAAGAGCTTCACGGTCAGCTGAAGATTCAGCTTCCATAACAGCACGACGAGATACAACAACGTTGTTACGTTTAGCATCTAGTTTGATTACTTTAAATTCTAACTCTTTACCTTCTAAGTGAGTAGTATCACGAATAGGACGAGTATCAACTAAAGAACCTGGAAGGAACGCACGAACTGGACCGATGTCAACAGTGAAACCGCCTTTAACCTTACCAGAGATAACACCAGTAACGATTTCGCCGTCTTCAAAGATTTTTTCAAGTTTAGTCCAAGTTTCAGCACGTTTAGCTTTTTCACGTGATAAAACTGTTTGACCCATACCGTTGTCAAGAGCTTCAACAACTACATCAACAGTGTCGCCAACTTGAACTTCAAGTTCACGTTGTTCATTTAAGAATTCAGCGCGGTCAACAATACCTTCTGATTTAAGGCCAGTGTCAACTGTTACCCAGTCAGAGTCGATGCTTACTACAACGCCTTGGATGACAGCACCCTTTTCAACGTTGAGGTTTAATTCGCTTTCTTCAAAGAGGGCTGCAAAAGATTCGGTCATGATATACCTAGTAAAGTCAGCGGTCTTGGATCAGACAAGGCCGGTTTAATTAAGCGTCTACATAGTCCGTATAAGACTGATCAAGCTATGCTTCTGCTGAAAATTCTTTAGTTTGCTAATTGCTGATCGATGTAATTCGTCATCAGCGTGAATACTTCATCAATACTCAAAGTTGAACTATCAATGAAGTAAGCATCTGGCGCAGGCTTGAGTGGAGCGACTGCGCGTTCCATATCTCGCTTATCACGCGCTTCGATATTAGCTAAAATGTCGTTTATTTTAACATCCACGCCCATAGCCTGCAACTGATTTACACGGCGCTCCGCACGGGACTGAGCAGAAGCCGTTAAATAAATCTTGGCTTGGGCATTTGGAAAAATCGTAGTTGCCATATCACGGCCATCTGCAACCAAACCAGGTGCTTGAGCAAAGGCATGCTGACGTTCTAAAAGCGCAGTTCTAAGTGCAGGAATTGCAGCAACTTTTGAGGCAAACTCTCCGACTCTCTCAGTACGGATAACTTTTGAGACATCTTCACCATCTAAAAGCACCGAAACACCTGCTTCATTTGTCACAAATTGTATGTCTAAATTTGTTGCAATTTTTACGCATTCATCGAGCTTTGAGTCTAATGCATCAATTAAGTCTTGCTTATGCAATGACAATCCCAACAGACGATATAACGCACCTGAGTCGAGTAAGTGGAACTGATAATGTGCCGCAATTTTTGCTGCCAGTGTTCCTTTACCTGAGCCACTTGGGCCATCAATTGTAATGATTTGAACTGTCATTGCTCTTCCACTTTTGTTTATACGGTTTTTGCAAGTTTTGAAAAACCAATTTTAATCGCTGACTTCAGTTGCGCAAGGATTAATTGACTAACGAATGGCGCACGCGCCTGTAATTCAATCGTATAAGTGACTAAAGTACGCGCAGCATCAATCGCTTCGAATTGAATCACGCCCAAATGATGTTTCACCAATGGGTTTTTAATAATTTTATATTCAATACGTTGGTTTGGCTCAAGCAAGGTAATTTGCTCTTGTAACGGCTTCACTGGCCCAAAGCCCATACGGCGCACAGAACCCACACCATCAGGACGTTCAGGATCTGCTGAATCTTTTACGCGCACCACTTGAATCGGCGCAAAAGCCACGTTATAGGTCGAATGTTTTGAAAGTAATTCAAAAACCTGCTCGACCGGTGCATTAAATTCTTTTTTTACTTGAATGGATTTCATGTTGTACCCTATTTTATTTGACAATATTAATTGTCAGTAGAGTTTACTTGATTTTTTAAATTAAGTTCAGTCAAAGTGGCTTTTTCCTGTAACTTCATCAGTCGTTTTTGTTCACGACGCATTTTAAAAAAATCACTTAATTGTTGGGAGCATTGCTCTTGTAGGCAACCATGCTCAAACTCAAAGATATGATTATAGTAGCCTGAATTTAATAATTGACGCGAACTAACCAAAGAACCTGCTTTAGGCTCAGTCGTCGCAAATACCACTCGTTTTATTCTTGAATGTACCAAAGCACCCACACACATTGTGCATGGCTCTAAAGTTACATATAAAGTTGCGTCGTCAGGTAATCGGTAATTATCGATATTCAAACAAGCTTGTCGCAAAGCTTGTACTTCCGCATGTGCGGTGGGATCTTTCAGAGAAATCGGCGCATTAAACCCTGCACCTATGACTTGATTTTGACTCACAATGACTGCGCCTACAGGAATTTCTTGCAATTCGGCAGCTTGTGCAGCCTGCTCGAAAGCAAGCTGCATCCAATGTTCATCACTATATAGATTTTGTTCAGACATCAATTAATTAAATTACACCATACTGTCTTAACAGTGCATTCCAACTGTCAATATTGGTTACAGGAGGCTCATCAGCCAAAATCCCTTTAAGGGAAAGATCTGTACCTTTTTTCCATTCTGGAGAGAGGTCTTTATCGACTAGACGGGCGCGCACACCTTCCACAAAGTCTGCATGACGAATTTTCCAATCCGAAATTTGGGTTTCAAGTTCAAACACTTCATTCCAAGAATGTACCTGCTTGCCCCACTGCCATAACAACCATGTTAATGCGGCGGTTGCAGGTGAACCTTTTTGTAGATTTTCACTGGCTTGACGTAACCAATCACTACGCGCATCACTTAAACCTATAATTGATTCATAGTCATGTTCAAAATTATGCCCACGGCACACACTTTGAATCACATCTAACGAGTTTTGTAATGGCCCCGGCCCCACAGGACGATGCATACTATTTAAAGTGTCATCAATGGCACGAAAATCGCCTGCTGGATAATGATCCCAATCAATATTGATGACAGTTTCAAGTACGTTATCACGCTGTGCATCACAAATATGCGTTGCCCAACCGATACCATAAGCACCTGCTGCGGTCATAATAGAGCCAGTTAACCCAGTAAACAACCCAATGGCACCACGGTCAGCCAAGAAACGCGTCGCACCCACATCTGGATACAAACCGATATTAATTTCAGGCATTGCTAAACGTGAATAAGGTGTTACCAAACGGAAAGGTGCGGCCATAAATAGACCTAGGCCACCACCCATCACATAACCTTCGCCCCAAACCAAAATCGGCTTTGCATAGTTATGCAGCAGCAAATCTAGGGCATATTCTTGTTCAAAAAATTTATTCGCCGTTTCAACTTCATCATTGACCACCAATTGTCGCAATTTGCGTACATCGCCACCTGCACAAAATGCTTTCGGCGTAGTGGAATCTAACCAAATTGCTTTTACAGCATCATCGTGTTGAAAGTCCTGAAAGACTTCAAGCAACGCTGTGCAAATTGATTCATCTAATGCATGAAGCGATTTTGGGCGATTCAGGCGAACAATGCGCCAGCCCTTTTTCGCTTCTTCAACAATCAGATCTGGGTGATAATTTTTTGAAACGGGAGAATAAGTCATGCGTCCAGCTGCCAGTCTATTGGCTCAATGCCATTTTGTTTAAGATAATTATTACTTTTTGAAAACACCTTACAACCAAAAAATCCACCGCGGTTTGCAGCCAAAGGAGATGGATGCGCGGCTTTTAGCACTAAGTGCTTATTTTGGTCAATGCGTTGTCCCTTACGCTGTGCATATGCCCCCCATAAAATAAAGACGATATGCTCACGTTGTTCATTTAAAACATCAATCACATGGTCTGTAAAATCTTCCCATCCACGTTTTTGATGTGAAGTTGGTTGCCCAGCCTCAACAGTCAGTACCGCATTTAAAAGCAAAACACCTTGTTCTGCCCAGCGTGTTAAGTCCCCATGTTTTGACACAGGAACCCCGAGGTCAGCATTTAACTCATGGAAGATATTACGTAAAGAAGGTGGTAATGCAACCCCCTTTTGTACCGAAAAGCTTAAACCATGTGCCTGATTTGGCCCATGATACGGGTCTTGGCCTAAAATCACCACCTTTACATTTGCCATAGGTGTCGTGTTTAAGGCATTAAAGATCAGCGGATTCGGTGGATAAATCACTTTATCCTGTTTGATTTGTTGTAGCAGAAAGTCTTTTAACTCATCCATGCGAGGGCTAAGCAAAAACTCACTTAGGGCATATTTCCAGCTAGGCTCAAGCTGCACTTTAGCGAGTTTTGCTTGTTGCTCTTCTGTTAAAGACATCACTGTTAACCAATCCTAATAAAACCAAATATTTACTTAAATTCTAACTTGTAAATCAACTGCAGGGTTTAAAAATTTTTGACCCTGTTTTAATTTTTCATACATTTGAGTATCGTTCCATTCCGACTGAACCTGTTCGGAGAAGACAATTTGATCTAACTGCAACAACCCCATTTGTGCGTTGTCGATATCTTCTAAGAAGCTTTGCGCATAGCCTGTGTCTGTCTCATGCACGATCACAGAATACACCTCAACATCACCCTCACCATTTTGAGTTTCTGTTGATTTTAGAACTTGTTGTGCTAAGTAAAAGAAGATTCGTGAAAACTGCTCTGCTGAAGGCGATACAGGTAGTTCAACCCAACGTGCACTGAACTGTTTGCAGGCACGAATGTACTCAGCATCATCGTGTTGCCAAAAACAAATCGCGTGATCAAAACTGTCAAATAAGTCTTTAATTACCCCTTTGAGCAAACCAAAATCGTAAACCATTTGTCCATGGTCAAGTTTCGACGCTTTAAGTAATAGTTCGACTTTATAACTGTGTCCATGAATGGAACGTTTGCAACGGTCTGACGTGCAATTACGCACGATATGCGCGTTTTCAAACTTAAATAACTTACGAATTAACATGTGTCGTAATGCAATCAAATAATCTATGGGTTCTCAGAGATTATAATGCAAAAGTCTAACAAGAGGCATTAATTTTGCTATTCAGCACAATTGGGAAAAGGCATCATGAAAATTTAGCGATATTTAAGACCTAAAATGGCGCCATACTGCGAAAAGCCACATATACATCTTTATCTTTTCGCACTAACTCACTGGTAAATTGACGCTTTCTTTCATTTAAAATAATTTCAATTTGCGCTTTAAAATAGTTCGACTGCACACCCAATTGTGAATTTAAAACTTCCCTATTTTCTGTGCTCACCTGTGCAAATGGCTCCATTGCCCATAAATCATTGATATTTTCGAAATGTTCAAATTTGGCAGCTTTTTGTTGCAAAGCTTGCTCAACTGCATTGACATCTAAACGATCATCCATAGTCGCTAACAAAAATGCAGGAGCGGTATTAATGTTTACCGTTGTTTCATGCGAGGGCAAGCTACTCACATAGGGCGCAATCAGTTTATATTGAGCACCTTCAAAACCACGGACTGATTTCAGTTCTTCCACACTATGAAATTTTGCATTTGGCGGTAATGCCGCATTATTTAAACCACGATAGTACGCCAGCTCTGCCCCCATCGGGCCAGAAGTCTCATCATCTTCATCTTGCCAGTCAATCACGGCTTGACTTAATTCTGCGGGTAAACCAACACGCTGCAATATTTTTTCAAACCATAATTTTGCTTTGTCATTTACCACACCCTCTTCTGAAACCAAACTATTAAGGTTAAATTTTCCAGATTCGTCTTGAAGCACACCTGCAACAGTTCCACCTTCCACAGGAAAGGCTGGCATAGGCTGAGCCCAATTTTCTTGGAGGTAATCCACCTGCCCTGCATTTTCGGCATCATTTACCAAAAGTTCAGCAAAAAATGCTTCAGCACTTTTCGCATATAACATCGATTGATTTTGGCGCATCACGTAGGCGGTATTTTCAGAAGTATTGGCTTGTTGTTTTGCGATGCCTGCTGCAACTATGGTTGCCAAAGCTACCATCATCAGGATAGTTAACAAAGCGATGCCGCGTTGCTGCTTCATAAGCAACTCCGAACTTCAAATGACTCTACTACCTGACCGCTAACCATTCTTATTTTTATCCAATAAAAAATCAGTATTTAACAAACTGAATAACCATTCGTAGTTTGTCCCATCAACTGTGAGCTGCATCCTGATACCCCGCGGTAACAGTTGAATGGTTTTTTCATTATTCAAATCAGCGGCAGCATCTGGCCAATTCTCTAACTCATTTGGATTGAGTACCGTGATTTTATATTGTTCAACATTATCCAGTAAAACACTCGAATCTGGCTGATCATGCCCCGTTTGGTTGAGATTTTTAAATTTTAGCCGATACAATTTTTTTTCATCAGCTTTGTATTGATATTCCACTCGCTCGTCAGGTGCAATGCCCTGATTTAATGGATCAGTGACACCTGTCTTACTGAAATTAAATCGGCCATTTTGCAATACTAACGCGGGTTGAATATCTCCATTAATATTGGCAGTTAAGGGCACAGCTTGTACTGTGTCTCTGAGAATTTGCTGATGGGCATCTTGCAACTGACTCAGCCTTGCCTCATGGGTTGCGTTTCGCTCCTTCACTTTCGAGACATAATCAAAAACCTTCCAACCCAAAGCAGACAGCACTGCGAAAATAGCAATCGCAACCAAAAGCTCAACTAAGGTAAATCCTGCTTGATTCTTCATTCCTTGCTGTACAAGCACAGGCATATCTTGAGATGTACGTTTTTTTCTAGTTATTATTTTCATCCAACGGAGCCTTATAGTTAAAGAACACCAAACTGCTAATCCCTGCTTCAACATCGCCTGTTTCAGCATTCATCAAACTCACTTGGATATCAATCCGTTGTACATTTGGACTAATGGTGGCTTGGGCTTTTTTGTCAATTTGCCATTGTTCGCCTTGTTCAGTGACTTGTTTTGATGCAGTACCCGTCATCCATTCACGATTGATTTCCATCTTAGCGATTTCATTCAGCGCAACGAATTGTGCTTTATTTCTTAAAATTGCGTGTGCTGTCGACTGTGTATACTGCATCGCAACATTAGACAAAGCCATTGCCGCAGTCGCAAAAATCGCCAATGCCACCATGACTTCAAGTAGCGTAAATCCTTTAGCCCCCATTAACTTTCCCTAAATGATCAATTTCGATTTCATTGCCAATGGGACGTTCTTCAAAATAAAACTGTATACGCACAGGCTTCACTTCCCCATTACCTAACCAAATCAACTTGGGTGCATTGGTATTTAACAAATCATCATTATTGGCATTTTCATACTGCTGGTCTAAAGGCTGAATCGTAAAAGAGACATTTTCAGGTAATACTCGGGTTTCAAAGTTTTTATAGTTTTGCCATTTATTATTTTGATTTAAAATACTATTTTCTACACGTTTTTGTTCTGGTAAATATTCTTGTACCGCATAGCTTTGCGTGTTGACATCCGTTCCAGCTTTTTGCTGTAAAGCCAATATCAAAGCTTGATCATTTGCATCACGTAAAATTCGTTTCAGATCCATCACAAACACTTCGCGTGCTTGCATGGCTTTGCGTTGATCTGTCCCACCGATATTCAAAAGCACCAATGAGGCCATGATGCCCATAATTACAATCACCACCATCAATTCTACGAGGGTGAAGCCACGAACCAATGATGGTGATGCACTTTTCATAAGCAGCCTTTAAGCGAATTGAGCAACCGCATGCACTTGTTTTGGTAAGGCCAAGGCTTGATCAATATACGCAACCCGCAAGGTGTCTCTTGAACCCAAATAACGCTGATAAAAACTAGAGTTCAAAATTGCTGCAGCGCCATGTGTAAGTGACCAAATTGAAGCAAGATAATCACGTACTGGCATGCTACTTTGAATCGACTCCAAATAATGCTCAGTCATACGAATGATCAATCGTAGGCGTTGTTTGCGCACTTGATAAAGTTCACTAAACAAGTGTTGAATACCCACACCCGTTGTCGATAAACGCTCTTCAATTTGATGAAACAACACTGTACGTTCTGGGTGATGTAAGTGATGCAACATAAAGAAAGCAAGGTGTTCAGGAAAAGCTTTATCGGTGTCTTTAATCATTTCCAATAACATGCGTTCATTACGAATAATGAGCAACATATATAGTTCATCTTTACTTTGAAAATGTTTATATAACGTCCCTTTTGCCAAGTCGAGTTCTGCCGCTAGCGCATCTAGTGTCATCCCTGCTTCGCCATTTTCCAGTAGCAGCTGCTCTGCCACTTGGAAAATTAATGCCTCTCTTGCTCTAAACTGAGCTTGACGATCCATCTTCACCCTATACTCTCTTACTCTTATATCAATTCAAATTATTTACTTAAGATTGAGGAGATTTTCAAAGTTTTGCATTGTAATGAAAGCCATCTCTTCAATTGACTTATCATATACATCACTTAAGGCTTTGGCTACATAAGGAACGTATTTTGGTTCATTAGACTTTCCTCTATAGGGCATCGGTGCAAGGTATGGGCTATCTGTTTCAATCAGCACGCGATCCAGTGGTACTTGCTTAGCCACATCACGTAAATCTTGCGCATTTTTAAAAGAAACAATGCCTGAAAATGACACGTAATAACCACAATCTAAGACCGCTTTTGCTGTTTCCCAATCTTCAGTAAAACAATGCAAAATCCCGTGAGTGGATTTCTCTGCACGGATAATATCCACCGTATCATGCTTTGCAGAACGGGTATGAACAACCACTGGTTTTTTTACAGCTTGTGATGCGTGAATATGGCGGGCAAAGCATTCTTTTTGCTCTGCAATAAAGTCTGTACTATGAAAATAGTCCAGCCCTGTTTCACCAATCGCCCAAACCTTTTCAGGTTGTGCTAATTCAATGAGATATTCTTCTGTTGCCCGAGCCATCGTTGCAGGATCTTCACATGGGTGTACCCCAACGGAATAACCCACATCGGCATGACGTGCAGCAATTTTTGAAAGTTCAATATGGTCATCTAGATCAACCGAGATACTCATAAATTTTGAGACCCCGGCTTGACGAGCCTGATCCAATGCAAGATCTAAATTACCCTCATAAGGGCTTAAGTCGAGCATGGTTAAATGGCAATGGGTATCTACAAACACAATATGTACCTACAAGTCTTCACTGTTGTAACTACATAGTGTAACTTCTACGCCCCTCAGATTTAAGCCCTGCAAGTAAACGTTCTGCTTCTGTTTTGAAATAAACACCTTTTTCGCCGCTTAATTGAATTCCAAAGCCTTGTGGTTTAATGCCATTTTGCTTTTGCGAAATCCAAATCACTTTTCCTGTCAAAGGAATTTTTATACTTTGTTCAGGCAAAGTCGCCAATAAGAAAACCTCATCACCCATTTTCACAGCTTGCTTTGATGGTACAAATAAACCGCCACCAACGACATAAGGCATGTAGCTCGCAAAAAGTGTTTCCACATCTGGAATATTAGCGTGAACAATCCCGCCCATACGTGGTTGCATGATGTTTCCCCTTAATTAAACATTCATCAGTTTGATGCAAAGCTCATCTACGACCAGATTCCCCTGTACGTTCTGCTCGATGAACCGCTTAGACTGCTGTAATTCTGTATAAATCCCAAAGAGTGTTTCGAGCGAATATTGCTCTGCCAACACCCCAAAATCCAAATCTATATTTTTTATGGATTGATTTAGCTTGACACAAATTATATCGGACAACAAGTATTCAAACATTTGACTAAAATCACTAAAACTCAGTGCTTTATTCCACTTGGTCGCAATCGCCATCGGCATGTTTTTTTGTGTCACAAGTTTTTGCCAATCTTGTAGAAACTCTTGGCGCATATTTAGCCATTCACTACTTGCCAATGAAATTGCTTGTAATGGCATTTGACTGGCTAAGTTCATGAGAACTTTGCGCTGAGTTTCACCACTATCGGGCAAATGCTGCTGTAAATATTGCTGTGATTGTTCGGGTTCAATACGATCCAATGCATAGTGCTGCATTCGACTGCGAATGGTTGCCGGCAATTTCAAATAATGCTCTGCCAACAACATAATCACAATCCGCTCACCCGGCTCTTCTAGCGTTTTCAGCAACGCATTCGATGACGCAATGTTTAATGCTTCAGCGGGCTCAATCAACACAACTCGCCAACCGTCTACGGTTTGCTGCACAAAAGGCAATAAATCACGAATTTTCTCGATTTTAATTTTGGCGTTTTGCTTTTTATTGTCTTCATCTGTACTGATATGAACAAAATTTGGATGTGTATCTGACTTTAACCACTGGCAACTCCCGCACTCACCACACGGCTCAGTTCGCTCATCACGTTTTTGACACAGCACCCATGCAAGAAATTGTTTTGCAAATGCCTCTTTACCACAGCCTTTTTTGCCATACAAAAGCACGCCATGTCCCAATTGTGGAAAACGGCTGGTTAATGTATTCCATGTATTTTTCTGCCAAGGGTACACTTGCGCCACAATGTCATTTTGCATAAATCGTTTAACCTTATTCGAAGTTCGAAACATCCATTTGGTTCAAACGATCAAGGTCAGCTTGAGTATCTACGCCCGGTGGAAGGTTCGCTTCTGCCACAGCAATGGCAATACGGTGACCATTTTCCAAAACGCGTAATTGTTCAAGGCTTTCTAATTTTTCCAGCACACCCATATCCCAAGTGACATATTCTTGTAGGAGTTTTACGCGGTATGCATATAGGCCTAAATGACGATAAGCCTGATCATGCAAGGTTTGTTCAGCTTGCTTTGCACCATCACGGTCATACGGAATAGTCGCACGGCTGAAATACAGCGCTTGATTGTGCTTTGACATCACCACTTTGACGATACTGTCACGTTGAAACTCATCCAGACTATGAATCGGCTCACAGAGTGTCGACATTGAACATGTCGGCTGATCTACAAGTAATTGTGCAACTTGTTTTACCAATTGAGCGGGAAGCAAAGGTTCATCGCCCTGCACATTGACAATAATGTCATCACTTGCCCAACCTTTGATGCGTGCAACTTCACTTAAACGGTCTGTCCCAGATGGATGCTCTGCAGAGGTCAATACCACATCAACCCCTTCCGCACGACATACTGCTGCAATACGCTCATCATCTGTAGCAACACATAGGTCATCGAATCCTGCAACTTTTTTGGCTTGATCAACCACACGTAAAATCATCGGACGGCCGTGAATTTTAAGCAATGGCTTACCTGGTAAACGTGAACTTGAAAAACGTGCAGGAATAACAATATGTTTCATAAATTAAATGCCTTCGGGAAGTTTCAGACCCAGTTGTTTCAACTGCGCATGCAAAGTTTCATAACACGCAGGTGACAACACTGCATCTACAGGAACAACCCATATTTCTCTTTTAAAATCTGGATTATTTTTGAGGATCGCTAAAATTTTCACTGCATCTTTTTCAGTGGTAATGATGGGATTGGCATCTTCAAACTGCAAATCACTCAGTTCATATTCATAATGATCTGGGAATTCATGACATTGAAATTGATGAATCCCCATATTTTCTAAAGTTTTATAAAATCGTTGCGGAAATCCGATACCCACCACAGCATAGAAATCTTTGTTTGCATCAAATGTCGTCACAAGATCTTTATTGAGCAAATAAGGCTGCGCCGCTTCTAGGTGCATATTCAGTGGAGAACTTGGATCTGCTGAATGCTCAATGACCGTTCCAGTATCAAGGCGCTTTTTCGGTTCACGCAAATAACCTTCGGGTAATAATTTTTCATTGCCTAAACCACGGTTATTATCCAACACGATCCACTCCAGCTGACGTTGAAGCGCCCAATGCTGCAAGCCATCATCACAAATGATCAAATCCAATTCATGCTTGGATAGCAGCAACTCAATACTTTGCTGGCGGTTTGGACCGACTGCCATCGGTACACCTGTAGACTGAACAATTAAGCTCGGTTCATCACCTACCATTTCAGCCGTCGAATCTAAATCCACATAGGCCGGAAATGTCCTTGACCACCATAGCCACGACTGATCACACCAACACGCAGGTTTAAGCTATTTAAATAACTGACCAAGTGAATGAGCAAGGGGGTTTTGCCACTCCCACCCACTGTGATATTTCCAATGACCATGACTGGAATAGGCGCTTTATAGCTTTGCTTAATACCTGATTGATAGAGTTTTTTATTAAGTAAAAATCCGCCACGATAAAGCCATGACAAAGGTCTAAACACAATGAGCCACTTTGCCTGTTCATTCCAAGCATCCTGAATCAATTGTGCAAAAGACATGACTTAATTTTCCTCAAAATTACGCTGATGAAGTTGGTAATATGCACCACGTTGTGCCATCAATTCTGTATGCGAACCTTGTTCAATAATACGCCCTTTATCCATCACTACAATACAGTCTGCATTTTCAATGGTCGATAAACGATGCGCAATCACGATCGTGGTACGATCTTGCATCGCAGCATCAAATGCTTGCTGAATAAAAAATTCAGATTCGTTATCTAGCGCACTTGTCGCTTCATCTAAAATTAAGATCGGCGCATTTTTCAAAATGGCACGAGCAATCGCAATCCGTTGACGTTGACCACCAGATAGATTTAAACCTTGCGCACCCAATGGCGTGTCATATCCTTGCGGTAAATCCATAATAAAATCATGTGCAAATGCAGCTTTGGCAGCAGCAATAATTTGTTCATCTGTTGCATGCTCGAGCTGTCCATAAGCAATATTTTCACGCACAGTACGGTTAAACAAAACCACTTGCTGATTGACCATCGAAATCTGAGTACGCAAGCTATTGAGTTCTATATCGTGAATATCATGCTGATCAAGCAACAATTGCCCAGAAGACACCTCTTGGTAACGTACCAACAGATTGACCAATGAAGTTTTACCTGCACCTGAACGCCCAACCAATGCAACGGTTTGCCCTGCATTAACTTTTAAATTGAAGTCATGAATCGCATGGTGACCATCAGCATAGATCAAATTGACATTTTTAAATTCGACATCACCTTTCAAAGCAGGCTTCAGCGTACCGTTATTCACTTCTTCAGGCATATCTAGCAATTCAAAAACTGAATAAGCTGCTGCCATGCCTCGTTGTAGTTTTTCGTTGACATCCGTCAAGGTTTTAATTGGCTTACTCAGCATACCTGCGGCAGTGATATACGCTACAAACTCACCCGCTGTTGTATCTTGTAAAATCTCAGGGCGTAGCGCGATATACATCACGATACTGAGCGCGATCGACATAATCAGCTGAACAATTGGGCTATTGAGTTGTTGCACCACAACCATTTTTAAGCCGCGGCGTAAGTTCTCCATCGAGCTTTCATAAAAACGTTTTGTTCATAATCTTGCCCTGCAAAGCCCTTCACCACCAAATTGCCTTGCACTGTCTCTTGCACCACATGGTTAACATCCCCCATGGTACTTTGTACTTGCATGGATAATTTACGCATGCGCTTGGACGCTTTACGGATGATCAGACCAATAATTGGGCCAAAAATCAAAATACACAGGGTTAAACGCCAGTTGGTATAGAGCAAATAACCCAATAATGCGATGGTAATCAGACCCTGTTGTACAATCGTTTTCAGTGACTCAGACGATGCCGCCGTCAACTGTTCAACGTTATACATAATTTTTGCAGTGATATGACCGCTCGAATTATCTAAATAATATTGCGAAGGTAAACGCATGAGTTTTGCGAATACTTGCTGACGAATGTTAAAGATTAAGTTTCGAGAAATCACTGCGGTAAAATATCCCCCCATGAACAAACCGAGTCCACGGAAGAACATCAATAAAACCACCAAGAGTGGAAATAAGGTTGTAAAGCTTTGATCTTTGTTTTGAATGGCTTCAATAATGCGTTCCAATAATTTTGCGACAGAAACTTCTGTCGCAGCATTAATACCGAAACCAAGCAAAACCAGCAGGCCGATTCCCCAAAAAGGTTTTAAATAACTTAATAGGCGTAAATAGACCTTAAAATCGTGCTTCACTAATAACCTCGAGTTGGAACTTTGGTACTGATGTTGATATTCACAAATCCAAGTTGACCTGCAACATCCATCACCCGGATCACATCTTGATGTGTTGCTTTTGCATCTGCTGCAATCACGAACATTAAATCACGACGATCATTGGCTGTCTGTTTAATTGCAGTATTCAAATCAGAGACTTCTTTACTCGCCAATGACTGACCATTGACAGAATAATGTCCTGTTGAATCCACCACAACTTCAATCTTTTGATCATAGTTTTTAGGTGGAACACCCTGTGCATCTGGCAAAGTCAGGTTCATTCGACTCATCTGGTTAAAGGTGGTCGAGAGCAACAAGAACACCAAAATGAACATCAAACAGTCAATCATCGGTGTGAGGTTGATATGAATATCTTCAACCTGACGACGTTTAAATTTCATGCGCAGTCTCCACTCAGCTGGCTTTCTGAATGTCCTGACTTTCTACTTCAGGTGTTTTTTTATAAAACAAAGCGGCATGAAATAATGTCGACTGCTGTTCTAACTCAGCCACATATTCTTGAACCAAACGTTGGAAATAGCGATGCGCAAATAATGCAGGTACAGCAATTAACATACCGGCAGCAGTGGTAATCAATGCTTTAGAAATACCTGGCATCATTAACACTGGATCACTATTGGTGCCTATATCAATCATTAAGAATGCTTCAATAATACCGATCACCGTACCCAACAAACCTAGTAAAGGTGCAACAGCACTTAAAGTGCCCAAAAAGTTGATATTTTTTTCTAAATAACCAATTTCTTGTGACGCTGTGACTTCCATTTGCGCACGTGCATATTGCTCGTTTTGATCTTTACTAGCGTAACCTGCGCCCAATATACGACCCAATGTACTTTGTTGTAAAGTTGGACTTTGCTTTAGCAGCTGCACCACATCTTTCACCGATGTGTTTACATTCATCATCAAGTCTTTTGGTAACACCATTGATTTCTTTAAACGAATAAAGCGCTCAATGGTAATGGCTACCGTAAAGATCGAACAAATGACAAGCGGGATCATTAACGACCCGCCCGCTTTGACTAATTCCCACATTTGATTTTCCCCAATAAATCGAATTTAAAAATTATTCAGCTAGACAAATATTTAAAATGCCATCTAGCTCTTCAAGAGTATGGTAGCTAATCACCAGCTTGCCTTTCCCTTGTTTATTATGATCAATTTTCACGTCTGCACTGAAACGATCAGAGAGACGTTGTGTCAGTTGTTGAATGTCTGATGAAACAATTGGTTTAGCTTTTTGTTGTTTTGGTGCATTCAAATCACGAACAAATTGTTCGGTTTGACGTACAGACATACTTTTTTCAATCACCATTTCAGCAACTTTAAGCTGATCTTTGGCTTTTAACGTCAAGATCGCACGTGCATGCCCCATATCGAGCAAACCTTGCTGCATAAAGTCTTTGACTTGATCCGCTAAAGACAAGAGGCGTAGCAAGTTACTAATCGTGGTACGTGCTTTACCGACCGTATCGGCAATCTCTTGATGACTTAAACCAAATTCGTCATGGAAGCGTTGTAAAGCCATGGCTTGATCGATTGGGTTCAAATCTTGACGTTGAATGTTTTCAATCAATGCCAAGGCAATTGCCACTTGGTCACTCAAGTCACGAACAATGGCTGGAACTTCGGTTAAACCTGCAAGCTGAGCCGCACGCCAACGACGCTCACCTGCAATAATTTCGTAGGGATGCTTTTCATCTTCGACAGGACGAATGACGATTGGCTGCATGACACCATGCTTTTCAATCGATGCAGCAAGTTCTTGTAAATCTTGTTCTTTAATGAAACGACGCGGTTGATACTCACCACGTTTCAATAAATGCACATCAATTTGTTTTAACTGTCCATGATCTAAAGCTTTTGCTTCGAGCTGTAGTTTTTCTTTTTGGATTGAGCCGAGTAAGGCATCCAGACCACGACCTTTAGCCAGTCCGCGTTTTTTTACGGTCATGCTTTAGTTCCTTTTTTTACTTTGGTTTTTTTTAACATCTCAGCTGCCAAGTTCAAATAAGCAACTGCACCCTTCGAGCTTTTTTCAAAATAAATCACTGGCAAACCGTGCGCAGGCGCTTCAGCCAAACGAATATTACGCGGAATGACCGTGTCATAAAGTTTCTGACCGAAGTATTGTTCAAGCTCAGCAGACACATCACGTGTTAAGGCATTACGCGCATCGTACATGGTACGAAGCACACCCACGATCTCTAGATCTGGGTTTAAAGCTTGCTGAATACGGTCAATGGTTTGGGTTAGGTCAGCCAAACCTTCTAGGGCATAATATTCACACTGCATTGGAATCAGCACAGCACGTACCGCTGCAAGTGCATTGACAGTGATCAAACTTAAACTTGGTGCACAATCGACAATAATATAGTCGAAGTCTTTTTCGACGCTTGCCAATGCTTCACGTAAAATAAACTCACGACCGTCTTGATCTGCAATTGCAAGCTCAACGCCAGCTAGGTCACGGTTTGCACCTAAAACCTTATAGCCCACTTCCGCTTTATAAATAGCGGTTTCAATCGTCACTTCACCAAGTAAGACATCCGTGACTGAATACAACAAATCATTTTTTTGAATGCCCGAACCCATCGTGGCATTGCCTTGTGAATCCATGTCCACAAGTAAAACTCGTTTTTTTAATATGGCTAGAGATGCAGCCAAGTTCACAGCCGTTGTGGTTTTACCTACGCCACCCTTTTGGTTTGCAATCGCAATAATTTGAGCCATGGTAACCCCAGTCCTTTGAAAATTTTAAATACGTTTAAGAAAAATTAAATGACGCTGCTCATCAAGTCGTGGAACTTTTAATGCAACGATATCAATCTTGAAATCACTTTTTAGTGTTTCAACTTCTTCTTCAGGAATTAAGCCTTTCATCGACGCGATAATACTTTGCGCATGCATATACGGTTTAGACGCATCCACAAAATCCGTTAACGATGCAAAGCACGACTGGTGATCACATCAAACTGCCCCAGTTCATTAATGCTGTCTTCATTTTCGACACGTGTTTGTACCGCAATGACATTTTTTAGTTTTAAGTCAGCAATAAATTGTTTTAAGAATCGAATTTTTTTACCGTTGGCATCTAAAAGCACACATTCACGTTCAGGCTGACACAGTGCAATGATCATCCCCGGCATGCCACCACCCGTACCGATATCCAATAACCGACCTGCAGGCAAATCATTTAGGATACTTAAGCTATCCAATAAATGCTTAACCAACATTTCTTTAGGATCACGAATAGCAGTCAAGTTATACGCTTTGTTCCACAGCACTAGGGCATCTTGGTATTTCAGCAATAGATTTAATGCTTCTTCACTCAAATCTAAGCCAAGCTTTTGACTACCTTGCTTTAAGTCTTGAAAAAAAGGATGCATAAAGAAGACATCTCAATAAAAATTAACTGAAGTATACCGATTTCTAAGCCGTGGAACAGTAGCTAACGCTTAGCGAATATGCACTTAATCGTACATGCCTTGGCGAATCTGTAGATCTAGATCACTTAAACGCTCAGGTGTGCCAACATCAACCCACGCAGTTTGCATTTTCTCTGCAGAAATTTTTCCATCCAACATAGCTTGTTTCAATAAAGGTGCGAGCGGACGCTTGCCAGCTTCCAATCCATTAAACATGTTAGGATGTATAACTGCGATTCCGCTATAGGTGAGTGCCTCGCCTGCATGTTCTTGCTCAAAGGTATAACTACGCCCAGCATCCAAGATAAAATCACCCTTTGGATGTTGCGCTGGATTAGTCACATAGACCAAGTGTGCCAAGTCATCTTTTAGCTCAATATTGAGCAAGGCTGAAAAATCGTAGGTCGTCCAAACGTCACCATTGACTAAAATAAACGGTTCTGTCCCAAGCAAAGGTAAAGCATTAATAATGCCACCGGCTGTTTCCAGACCTTCCGCTTCACGTGTCCAGCGAATATTCACACCAAACTGCGAACCATCACCCAAAGTGCCAATCAGGATATCTGCAAGCCATGCAGAATTGATGATGATTTCAGTTACGCCAATTTTTTTTAGCTTTTCTATATGCCAAACAATCAGTGGTTTTCCACCCACTTCAAGCAAAGGCTTTGGCTTATACAATGTTAAAGGGCGCATCCGATTTCCGAGACCCGCCGCTAAAATCATGGCTTTCATTATGCAACAACCTCATAAGTGCCGTATTTGGCTTCAAATTTCGGCAATACTTTAGCGCGAATAAATTGCATAAAAGGTTGTAATTCTGCATATGGTTTACTTTCTTCAAGTAAATACCACATCACACGCGGCAAATCTTTGAGATAACCCGACTTACCATCACGCTCAAATAAGCGCACAAAAATACCTAAAATTTTGATATGACGTTGAATCGCCATCAGGTCGGCGTCTTGTTTGAATTGCTCAAAGCTACGACCATCTTTAGCCGATGCAGGCAACAAATCATAGAACGTCTTAAACCATGCATAAACACGATCTGCATTCCACTGCACATAAGCATCACGTGTGATTGAGATCAAATCATAAGTATCCGCACCAATCACTGCATCTTGGAAATCAATCACGCCCTGATCTTGCTCACCATCAAGCACCATCAAATTACGGCTATGAAAATCACGATGCACAATCACTTGAGGCTGAGCCAATGCAGCATTGGCTAAGATAGCAAAGGTTCGTTTAATCAGTGCCGATTCTTCTTCAGTAGGCTGCACTTGTAGAGATGGCAATAACCAATCGGTTAACAGCTCCATTTCAGAAATCAGCTTTTCATAGGCATATGCAGGAAAATGAGCAGTTCCATCAATTGACTGCAATTGAATCAACTGTTTAAAACTTTGAGCATAATGTGCGTCTACGGTTTGATCATTCAACAACGTAGACAATAAAACATCACCAAAATCTTCTAACAATAAGAAGCCTTGATCGAGGTCTTTGGCCACGATATGTGGTACACGCACGCCATGTGCATCAAAAAATTCATCAATCGACACAAAAGGACCACAATCTTCTTTTTCTGGTGGTGCATCCATGAGCATAAATGTTTTATTATTCAATTTGATTCGTGCATAACGACGGAAGCTTGCATCGCCTGCTAAGAAGTTAATTTCAAATTGATCTGAACCGAGTACAGATGAAATCCATGTTTGTATCAATTGTTCACGTTGTGTATTCATTTGCGATAAATTCTAATACAGGCTGAGTTTTTAAAGTGCTAAGTGTAGCTACTTATCAACTTTTTCTCTATGATGCGACAATAATTAATTGCGATTAAGCATACCTGGTTAATGAGACAAATGAAGCATCAGTTTAAATTTAATCCTTTAGCGACTGCGATCTTAACCCTTCTATGTGGTAGCTCGTTACCAAGCTATGCAGCACCTGTTTCAAACCCGTCCACGGATGACGATACAGAACAACTCAAACAAAGCATTTCAGAAGCTTATCCGGGGCAGCAGTTCTTCGAACAATATTATGTCGATAAATCTGCACCTGAAGCACAGATTCGCAACACCAATCAATTAAGTTCTGCGTTTTGTACAGGCACTTGGATTACCCCAGTTGCTCCAACAACAAAAGCGGTCGCACCTGAAGACGCAACCTCTACCATTACCGCAGACTATGGTCATTTTGACCCGAATGGCGATTCCATTCTTGAAGGTAATGTTCTGATTGACCAAGAAGGTCGTCAAATTCGTGCCGATCAAATCAAAATTGATAAAACCCAAACCTATGCCAATGCTTCTGGCCGCGTGCAAATGGCACAGTCTGGGCTGATTTCGCAAAGTGATTCGATTGATTACAATTTAAAAACCCAACAGGGTGATTTAAATAACAGTTTCTTTATTGCTGAACAGCAGCATGCACACGGTCGCGCTGAGAAAATTTCACGCACTTCAACCGAAACACTCGAATTAGAAAACGCTGTTTATACCACCTGTCCACCTGATGAAAAACCAACGTGGAAAATTCAAGCAGACAAAATTAAGCTGAATCAAGAAACTGGTCGTGGTGAAACCAAAGGAACAACACTTTATGTAAAAGATGTTCCTGTGATGGCTGTGCCCTATTTCAACTTCCCGATTGATGACCGTCGTACCACAGGTATTTTGACCCCAAGCTTTGGTTTTACCAATGATGGTGGTGTTGAACTTGCAGTTCCAGTTTATTTAAACCTTGCGCCAAACTATGATGCTACAGTAACACCACGTTATATTGCAGACCGTGGCGCAATGATGGAAGGTGAATTCCGCTATTTGACCAAAAACTTTGGTTCAGGGATGGTGTGGGGTGGTTATTTACCATTCGACCAAAAGTATGGCGATCAAGATCGTAAAGACTTACATTTCCTCCATAACTGGAAAATTAACGATCAATTTACAACCAACTTAGAATACAATTATGCATCTGATAAAGACTATTTCTCAGATCTCAATAATAATCCAAACTCAAAAACTGACCTGAACTTACGCCGTGCATGGGAACTCAATTATAAAAATGGTATCCCTGGCCTAAAAGCACAGCTTAAAGTGGAAGACTTCCAAACACTGGATAAAACTGTCAGTGATGAAGACCGTCCATATGCGCGCTTGCCGCAATTCCTACTGAACTACAAGACTGGTAATCCGCTCGGCTTACAGTACGAATTTAACAACGATACGGCTTACTTCAAAAAGAACTTACGTAGTAATAATATTCCAAGCAATACTGGCGATTCGCCAATGTATGAGCCAAGCGGCGCACGTATTTATAACGACTTTAGTGTACGTTATAACCATCGTACTCCTTGGTCATTTGTGATTCCTGAAGCCACGATTCGTAACATCAACACGATTTACGATCAAGATACCGTTAATGCTCAAAACATTAGTTCATCAAATGAAAGTAAATCGGTCGTTGTACCGCAATTTACTTTAGATGCGGGTCTTGTGATGGAGCGCGAAGGTCGTTATCTACAAACCCTAACACCACGCTTCTTCTATGCGTATTCTCCATACAAAAACCAAGACACTAATCCGAACTTTGACTCAACCACAGCGTCAATTAATTATGACCAGTTATTTAGTCCGCGTCGCTTCTATGGTAATGACCGTTTAGAAGACAACAACTTCGCATCTCTAGGCTTGAGCTATAGTTTATTTGATGATGTTGGTCTTGAGCGTTTAAAAGCCAGCGTTGGTCAAAGTTTCTATTTTGAAGACCGTCGTGTCACACTGAACAACGTCTCTGATAAATTTGATACCGAACGCCATACCGGCCCTGTCGTGAGCATTTCTAGCCAACTATCTGACAGCATCAGTGTGAATGCCAATTCAGCATGGATGGCGAATGGTGATAATGCTCAGCGCGATATTCAAATGTATTACACAGGAAATAAAGGCAATTTATACAATGTCGGTTATTTCTATCGTAAAGACATTCCTAACCGCCAAGACAGCTATGACCAAGCAGTAGCATCGTTTATTCAACCTATACACAATAACTGGCGTATTATTGGTCATGCACAATATGACCTCGACAACAGTATTGCGCGTGAATATTTACTGGGTGTGAACTACGAGTCATGCTGCTGGGGTGTTTCAGTTTATGGTCGTTCGTACTATAACGATTTAGATGATGTAACATCTTCAGATGTTAAACCAAAACGTGCCATTATGGCGGAGTTCACTCTAAAAGGTTTAGGTGGCTTCAACAATAAATTAACCTCTTTGCTTGAAAACCGAGTGTTGGGTTTTAACAATATTAATCAATCTTGGACAGAACGTTAATGAAGACAAAACAGTTAAAACAAATTTTTAAAGCGTCAGCCTTGGCACTTTGCCTATCGACTTCTGTATCTGTATTTGCTGCTGCGCAACCTAAAGATGAAATTGTAGCTGTCGTTGACAATAGCGTGATTCTACGTAGTGATCTTGATCAAAGCATTGCCGAGATCACTCACCAATTTCAAGCAAAAAAACAAACCGTCCCACCGACTGAATATTTGCAGCAACAAGCTTTAGAACAGCTGATTTCGCGCCAAGCACAGCTTGAACAAGTTAAACGATACAATGTCAAAGCGGATGAAAAATCGCTCAATGAAGCCGTACTTAAAGTTGCAAAAGACGCAGGCTCCCCAAGCTTAGAAGCGTTTCAGCAAAAATTAGATGCTGTTGCACCAAATACCTATGCAGGTTTACGTGCACGTATCGCTGAAGACATCGCGTTACAACGCCTACGCCAACAGTTGGTCACTTCTCGCATTCAAATCAGTGACCAAGATGTGAAAAACTTCTTAAGCTCACCACAAGGTCAAGCTGCGTTAGGTAATCAAGTTCATGTCTTACATGTGCGTGTAGCTAGCAGTGATAATGCCGTTAAAATCGCGGAAGACATTCGTAAAGAACTTGCAGCAAGCAACGATGTAAAAGCGATTACTAGCAAATACAGTACCAAAGACATTAAAGTTGACGGTGCCGATATGGGCTTCCGCAACTTATCTGATATTCCAGATGAACTTGCTGCACGTGTAGCACCTTTGCAAGTTGGTCAAACCACTGAACTAATTTCAGTGCGTGATGGCGTTCATGTTTTAAAATTGGTCGACCGTAAAAGTGGCGAACAAAAAGCCATTGTTCCTCAATACCAAACTCGCCATATCCTGATTCAACCATCTGAGGTCGTGAGTCCTGAAAATGCCAAGCAAATGATCGACAACTTGTATAATCGCCTGCAAAAGGGTGAAGATTTTGCAGTCTTGGCTTCAACGTTCTCGAATGACACTGGTTCTGCTGCCAATGGTGGTAGTTTAGGTTGGGTTAGCCCAGGTGTTATGGTTCCAGAATTTGAAGCAATGATGAAATCAACAGCGAAAGGTGAAATCAGCAAGCCTTTTCAGTCACAGTTTGGTTGGCACATCCTTCAAGTGACCGATACACGTCAACAAGATATGACACATGAAGTACAAGAACGTATGGCCCGTCAGATTTTAGGTGAGCGTCAATTTGACACCGAACTGGACAGCTGGTTACGTGAAATTCGCAACAATGCCTATGTTGAAATTAAAGATCCTACTCTAGATCGTAAAAAGAAATAAGTGAATAAACAAAAACCAGCTTCGGCTGGTTTTTTTATGTCGATTCTTATCATCATTCAGCACTTTAGTAATTATTACATACCCGTTATGAAAATAATCTACTCTTTTATAGGCAAAAAAAACCTCCCATTTGGGAGTTTTTTTAACTCAATTAACGATTGTTGTTTTCGTCGTCTTGAGCATCTTCAAATTTAGTTTCGCCATCAAAACCAGCATTTTGACCGCCGAAGCCACTTTGACCGCCAAAGCCACCTTGACCACCAAAGCCACCTTGAGAGCCAAAACCACCTTGACCACCGAAGCCACCTTGGCCACCGAAGCCACCCTGACCACCAAAGCCACCTTGGCCACCGAAGCCACCTTGTTGACCGCCGAAGCCGCCTTGTTGACCACCGAAGCCGGCAGCGCCTTGAGCACCAGCAGGAGCACCAGCAGGACGTGGGTTACGTGCTGGAACAACAGTTGAAATAGCATGTTTGTAAACCATTTGGCTTACAGTATTTTTTAATAAAACAACGTATTGGTCGAAAGATTCAATATGACCTTGTAATTTAATACCGTTGACAAGGAAGATCGACACAGGAATACGTTCTTTACGGAGAGAATTTAAGAACGGATCTTGTAAAGTTTGACCTTTAGACATGTTATAACTCCAAAAAATAATAAAAATCAGCGCAAAAGCTACCTTTACTTTTCAATTAAAAATTATCAAAAAGGTAGTCTGTAAATTTTGCTTTATCCGTAGCACTTTCGCAAGTCTTCTTGAGCCTGCTGCGCAGTTAAATATGTAGTAAATTTATGCGTTTCTTGCAAAGATCTTAACCAAGTATATTGACGTTTTGCAAGTTGTCGTGTTGCAAAAAGTGCCTTATCCTCCATTTCACGCTGTTTTTCGCTACTTTGATCACTATTTTTCAAAAAATCTAAAGCTTGACGATATCCAACTGAACGCATAGAGGGTAAATTTTCATCTAAATCGTATTTTTCAATGAGAACTTTCACTTCATTCAAAAATCCAATTTCCCACATTATTTTTAGACGTTGAGCTATACGCTCATGTAATTCTAATCGGTCGGGCAATAATGCGTAATTATGAAAATTGTAACGGTATGGTACGTTTTTAGGTTGCTCAGCTTGTAACTGCGTAATGGGTTTACCTGTTAACTTAAAAACTTCGAGCGCACGGATAATTCGTTGCTTATCACTCGGTTTAAATTTTTCACCTGCCAATGGGTCTACATTGCACAGTTCTGCATATACAGCATCCCAACCTTGCGACTCAGCTTTGGCTTCAATTTCAGCACGTACAGCATAGTCTGCACTTGGTAAATTTGAAGACAACCCTTCCAATAAAGCCTTGTAATACAACATTGTACCACCAACTAAAATCGGTGTTTTACCCCGTGCATGCATATCATCAATCAGCACACACGCATCTTCCACAAAGTTCGCTGCCGAATACACTTCCACCGGACTGATAATATCAATCAAATGATGTGGATATTTCTCCAACTCAGCTTTACTTGGCTTGGCCGTACCAATATCCATATCCTGAAAAACCAAAGCAGAATCGACTGAAATTAATTCGAATCCACCTTGCTCGTATAACTCACATGCCAAGGCGGTTTTACCGCTTGCAGTTGGTCCCATTAAGTTGATGACCGGCAATTGATTTGACATGTAAAACTACTCTCCCCGAGCAAAAAGTTTATCTAGCTGTGCCAATGGAAACGCACGCCACGTCGGACGCCCATGGTTACATTGGCTGGCAAATTCAGTTTGTTCCATCTGACGCAGTAATGCATTCATTTCAGATAGACTTAAAATACGGTGTGCGCGTACAGCGCCATGACAAGCCATGCCTGCCAATATTTGATCACGCTTTTGTAGTAACCCTGCAACCTGATCACTTGGGTCTAAATCATTTAATAAATCTGGAATCAGCGCATCAAAGTCTGCTTTATGCAAAATGGCAGGAACACCTCGGACAATGACTTGCTCATCGCCATATTGGTCTATTTCTAAACCTAGGCGTGCCAATTGTTCTTTGAGCTCATCGACGCGCATCGCTTGCATCCGACTGATACTGACGACTTTAGGAATCAGCAACTGCTGTGATGTCCAAAACTCAGGTTTATCCCAAGCTGTTTTCATCTGTTGCAAAACAATGCGTTCATGTGCCGCATGCATATCAACAATGATTAAACCTTCGGTGTTTTGGGCCAAAATATAAATACCATGCAATTGCGCAATGGCAATCCCCAAAGGATGCTCATCAACTTTCTGCTGAATATGTTCAGCTAAAGCGGTATCAGGATCATTTAACGACTCAGTTTGACGTAAAGGCGCTAAATAACTTTGCAATGCATTATTGAGCTGTCTGGAACCCGCTATATTTGACTGATATCCAGTGCTATTGTTCGACGCATTTGAATATTGCTGTGTATAAGCTTCCTGACCTGTTGGCGCATGATTTGACGCATATTGCACCGTTGCTGGCGAACTAAAGTCAGTAAGTCCACCTGCGATCTCTGGACTGACAAAATTTGTGCCTTGCTCTGCAACTGGCTGAGGTTGATGTAATGAAAATTGTTCCTGATGACGCGGCTGCGGAATAATATTTTCGTGTGCCTGCCCATCAAGTTTCATTGCAGCTGACAATTCGGCGGTCGCGGTTTGAAATTGCGCTAATGTCGATTTGGCAAAATGACGAACAAACTCATGTACTTCACGTTGATTTAGAAACCGAATTTCATGCTTGGTCGGATGCACATTCACATCGATATTTTCAGGATCAACTTCCATAAATAACAAATAAGCGGCATGTTGATGTCCATGCAAAATACCGTCATAAGCCATCCGAAGTGCATGTGAAACTGTCTTGTCTTTTACGATACGTCCATTCACATAGACGTATTGCATATCGGCCTGCGCACGTGCATCTGAAGGATGGCCTAACCAACCACTGAGACGCATATTGACGCTATCAGCATCTATCCAGTACGCATTTTCAGTAAATTGACGGCCTAATAATTGTTGTACCCGCTGAAAACGCAGCGCGCCACTGTCTGCAATAGGCAAGTTCAGCTTAATACTATTGTTATGCTCAAGGACAAAACGTATATCAAAATGGGTCAGTGCCAAACGACGGACAATTTCTTCGATATGTCCAAACTCAGTCCCCGGTTTTTTGAGAAACTTACGCCGTGCAGGCACATTAAAAAATAAATCTTGCACACGAATGGTGGTGCCTTGCGTCGCTGCCACAGGCTGAATTTCTTGTGAATCAAATGCAGTGCCATTTACTTCGACCTGATAGCCTACACCGTCATCATTTTGGCTACTGGTCAAAGTCAAACGAGACACCGCAGCGATCGAAGCCAAGGCTTCCCCACGAAAACCTAGACTTACAATGGCATGCAAATCTTCAGCAGTTTGGATTTTACTGGTGGCATGGCGCATGACCGCCAAAGGTAGATCTTCAGGGTGGATGCCCCGACCATTGTCTATTATTTCAATCAGTGTACTGCCGCCTTGTTCAATACGAACAATCAGCTCAGTCGCCCCTGCATCAATGGAATTTTCCAGTAATTCTTTGACCACAGAAGCAGGACGTTCAATCACTTCCCCTGCGGCAATTTGGTTGGCTAAGGCAGGATCAAGCGTTCGAATGCGGCGGGCACTGATTTCATTCAGCATGGTTAAATTTTTGCTCCAAAGCGTTTTGCAAAGTTTCTGAAGAAGAGCTTAAAGTCGCTGTACGGGTGCTTTCATCCGCAGACTTTTCAATATTAATAATTAAATCAGCCTCAGGGATTTCGTCGCCCCCTTTAGATGGCCATTCAAATAAAAATAGGGCGTTCGGCGTTTCTAAATAATCACGGATACCCATAAGCTCAAGCTCATAAGGGTCATTCAGACGATATAAATCAAAATGAAAAATATCTTGTCCTTGAATATTGTAAGGTTCAACCAATGTATAGGTTGGACTTTTTACCGCACCTTGATGACCCAAGTGTTGTAAAAAATAACGTGTTAACGTGGTCTTTCCTGCACCCAAGTCACCAATTAAATACGCTACACCCGTCGTAAAATGCGTCGCCAGTACGGTAGCTAAGTTTTGGGTATCGACTTCACTATTAAGTTCCAGACTGAATGAATACTGCATATTACTCACAACATGTACATAAGAATTAAATATGATAGCATCGCACTGGCTAAAATGGATATGTTCACACTATAGATTGAGCATTTTTCATGATGTGTTCTCTGCTTTATTTGCTCAGTTTTTAGATCTTTCTTCATGCATAGTTTTGAATTTACTCCCCCGATGATCAATGGTGTCAGTGCCAGCAAAGTCTTCCTTGACGGGCAACACACACAAGCCTCTACCGTTTATACATATTTGTGTGAGCAATTTCCTCATATCCAAGCAGCAGAGTGGCAACAACGATTTAAGGATGGTCTAGTCTATGCTGCAGATGGTGACGCTTTAACGATAGACAGTCCTTTTGAAGCAAATCATCATGTTTATTATTATCGATTCTTAGCGCATGAAATTCATGTTCCCTTTGAGCATCAGATTTTATTTGAAAATGATCATTTCATCGTGGTCGATAAACCGCATTTTCTCACCATGAGTCCGACCGGTCAGTATGTACAAGAAACCTTGTTGGTTCGACTCAAAAAACAAACACAGCTTGAACACCTAACACCGATTCATCGTTTAGATCGTGAAACTGCCGGCGTGGTGCTCTTCTCCAAATGTGTCGAAAGCCGTGGGCTATATCAACAGATGTTTGCCAAGCGGCAAGTTCAAAAAACCTATCATGCCATTGCAGCTTATCGAGATGACTTAAATTTCCCAATCACAACTCGCTATCGTATGGAAAAAGGTCAGCCATTTTATACCATGCAACTGGTAGATGGTGAGCCTAATAGTGAAACATACATTAAGCTCCTCCAGCAGCATGGAAACCATGGAAAGTATGAATTAAATCCCCATACCGGCAAGCAACACCAACTTCGTGTGCATTTAAATGCTTTGGGCATTCCAATTCAAAATGACCCCTTTTATCCAGTAGTACAACATAAGGCAGATGACGATTTCAGCCAACCTTTACAACTACTTGCGAAACAGCTTGAGTTTATCGATCCTGTGACAGAGCAGGCTTTTCAATTCAGTTCTGCCTATGAATTGACACTGTAAATCTATTGTCATTACATTAAATTGATAAAATACTGCCAAACTTTCTTGAATTTATAACAGTTTTGATTAGAATAAATGCGAAAAGTTAAGTATTTAAAAGCTTTCTAAGAATATGAGAAAAACTGAAGTCTACCAAATCCGTCTCGATTCACAGGAAAAGAAACAGGCCTTTGCCGTTTTTAAACAATTAGGCATTACACCTGCACAGGCTGTACGTCTATTCTTTAAACAAGTTGTTTTAACCAAATCGATCCCCTTCTCTATTGAAAACCAAAATATCAATATTGAACAATTGATTAAGTTACGCAAATTAAAACAACAAGAAGCCCAAGCCATTTCAACCATTGAAATTAGCCCTGCTGAATTAGAAATTTTAAATAATGATCCATTATTAGATGATGATCATCTCGACTTGTTTGAAGAACTCAATGCAATTTTGGGTGAAGGTGACAAAACTTAACACTGTCGCATTTATAAACAATTTATAAATCAACCAATTTCGAAATTTCGATATGCTTCATGCAAGACTGATAAAAATAGCATGGAGTATAGAAAAAAATGATCGTTCGACGCGCAACAGAAGCAGACCTTCATCCACTTGCTGTTTTATTTGATGAATATCGCCAATTTTATGGCACCTCTTCTAATCTTGATATCTCATATAAATTTCTAAGACAACGTTTTGAAAATAATGAAAGCGTAATTTTTATTTGTCTAAAAGATGAAGTGATTACTGGGTTTATCTTACTGTATTTGGGCTTTTCATCTGTGGCTTGTTCAACCTACTATATTTTAGATGATGTCTATGTCAGCCCTGTATATCGTCGTCAGGGTTCAGCCAAACAATTGATCGATACCGCAGTTCTCTTTGCACAACATGAAGGTGCGCTTCGAATCAGCCTCGAAACTCAAAAAAATAACTATCACTCACATCAACTCTATGAATCGATGGGCTTCATTAAAGATGATGAATTTCAAACCTATCATTACTTTATTCGCTAATGCTCTGCTAGGCATTAAAAACATCATCAACGCATATTAGAAACGCATCTTTCGATCAGTAGATTGCAGACATATTAAGGGGCTTTAATACTGCACACCCATCCTTCAAATGATGACCTATCAAAGCCCAGTACACATTACTATGCAGTGATATTTTCGCGAATTTCGATTGTTCAATTTGCGCTGCATTCAAATAGATCCATTCACCCTCAGCGAGATCATCAAGCTTTAATTGTCCTATTTGAGCACGATGTAAAGTTTCAACTTTATTGCCGACAGCCGCCAACATCCGCTTCACTTGATGATATACCCCTTGATGAACAGTCATTTGTAATTGCTGTGAAGCCAATAGCTGCACATCGGTTGCAGCGAAAATGCCTTTTTCGTTTCGCAGCTCCACGCCTTGTTGCAATTGTTGTATTTGCTCAGGTGTCACAGGATCTGCGGTATGCATCGAATATACTTTGGCAACATGCTTTTTAGGGTGTGTCAGCGCTTGTAGATATTGACCATCATCCGTGAGCAGCAACAGTCCCGTGGTGTCTTGATCCAGTCGCCCGACGCATTGCAGACCACGATTTAACAGCACATCATCAAATAATTCAAAAACACTGAAATGATGAGTTGCCTGATGTGAACATTCATAACCTTGGGGTTTATTTAACGCGATGTAAACATGCTCACGATAGGTATAGTCCTGTCCATGCACACTGTAAGTTAAATCATTCAAGTCCAGTTTTTGCTTTGGATTATCTACAATCTCACCGTGTATTTCGACCGCACCATTTTTAATCAACTGTTGGCAATATTTACGCGAACCAAAACCTTGTGATTGCAGCATTTTTTCCAAAAACATAGAACAACCTAATAAACACCATATATTGCTATTTTATACTGAACAACGAGCCAACTTGCAGGAAAAATAGCGGAAATGATCTTGAACGCCAGTTTTTAATGTTTCTGCGCTACACTATTGATTATTTATTGAAGTTTCTCACGAATATCCTATGTCTCAGTTGGATTTAAATCTGATCGTGTTATTGGTGTTATTGGCTTGTGGCATCTTTAGCCACAATACAGCGATCACCATAGCAGCAGGTGTCTTGATTGTTTTCCGCATCACGCCTTTAAGTGAATTTTTCCCCTATCTGCAACAATATGGCTTAAACATTGGCATTATTATTTTAACCATTGGGGTACTCACGCCGATCGCTAGCGGAAAAATTCCTGGTGATTCGATTTTAAAATCCTTTTTAAGTTGGAAATCCCTCGTCGCAATCGCCATTGGCATCTTTGTCGCATGGCTAGGCGGACGTGGTGTCAAACTGATGTCAAATCAGCCAGATGTGGTTGCCGGACTATTAATTGGGACAGTCGCAGGTGTTGCCATGCTGCGTGGTGTACCTGTCGGCCCACTCATTGCAGCAGGCATCTTGTCGCTACTGATTGGGATTAAACAATAAGGCTGTTGCTGACATAGCGGTTTAACAAAATTTTAATTTGAGCCATGCTGCATTTGAAATAAACGTCGACTAAGCATGATTCCAACGAATGATAATGCTGACATCAAGATCCCCACCCAAAACCACGCTCCAGTTTGTGAAACTACGGTGGCAATCACAGGTGGCAGAACAAATTGTGATATGGCAGAGCATTGTAAAATCATGCCGACCGTCGTACTAATTGCCGCAGGATAAGGTGCAAAATGCAGTGATTGCGCAAAGACCGTCGCAGCAACCAAGCCTCCAAAAAGCGAAAAACTAAACACCGTTAAATATTGCAGTAAAAAAGGTAACGCATCTTTAGAGAGATAAAACCCTAAGGAGCAAATGATCAAAACAGCAAAACCCAGTTGGACTAAAGTTTTAGCTTGAAAACCACGCTGTAATAGCAGTCCACACCCCCATGTGCCCACAGCATTCGCAACGGCAACACTGGCTGTTAAAGCACCCGCCAGTTCTGCTGAAATTTGGTTTTGGGCATAAATCATCGGTAAGAAGCCCACCAATGCAAACCACTGCCCTGCATATGTCCCAAAAATGAGCGCCAAAAGCCATGCTGCAGGATGTTTCAAGGTATCTCTAATGAGACCAATAATAGGTGTTGTATTCAGCGCCACATTAGGCTGAGGAATAAACATAGCGATACAGAGTAGTAATGCTGCAGTAATCATAGCGAAACTGAGCCAAACCACACTCCAACCATATTGAGCAATTAGAAATGGCGCAACCAATAAGGCTATGCCCATACCTCCGCCCATATAAGCACTCCACAGTCCCATCTTTGCGCTGATGTGCTGTAGCGGTACAAGCTGACGGATAAATGCAGGCCCTGTGAGTGTCACCAATAAGAAGCCAAAGCCTTCTATGACACGCAGAAGCAACAAGGCATCAAAGCTTTGTGCAAAACTCCCCCATGCACTTGCCATCGTTAATAAACTTAAGCCTAGTAATATACATAGCTTAAATCCAATTTTTTGGATATAACTGCCAATCAACAATGCAAAGCACATTCCTGCACCCTGTACTAGTGAGAGCAATAAACCAGACTGAATAAAGCTAATGCCGAGTTGCTGTTGTAATACAGGTATTGCGGGCGGTAGTTTCCCGATATGCATTGCAGCAATAAAACCTGCCGCAATAATGAATAAATCTTTTGACATCCCTTTCATTGAATTGTCATGCTCTTTTCGCCATGCAATAGTGCACAGCTTAACAATTCAAAATATTATTTTGAGTCAAAAAACAAATGACCTTAGATGATTTTTCAATTATTTAATCATCTTGCACCGTCACATGCTAAGCGCACTTTGATTTAAATTAAACAACGTTACTTAGTCATGTCATCTGCAATTGTTTGAGACAACACGTATTCCAATCAAAAATGTTTTTTCTGATACTTTTAATAATTTGGCGGTAGTGAAGGAATTCACCTGCATAACAATTAGTGAATTATTTAAGCAGTGAGTTATTCAATATTTACTTGTTTCCGTTCACGCTTATTGGCGTACATTTTCAAATCAGCCATTTCGACCAATTGATCGATGGATTCGGCATCCTCTGGAAATAAAGCCATGCCAATACTGGCACCAATTTTCAAGCTCATTTGCTCGAATGCAAATGGCAGTCCGCAACTTTCTGCGATTCGATTCATCGCCGTTTGCGCACGCTCTAAGTTGGCAATATTGGTTAAAATCACAGCAAATTCATCACCGCCCAAGCGTGCAACCAAGTCATCTTGACGCGTTTCACGCAAAATGCGCTGCGCGATTTCTTTCAGTGCAGCATCCCCAATGCGATGTCCAAACTGATCATTAATCGGCTTCAGACCATCCATATCAATCATCAAGATACCCAACACTTTTTTCTGCGCACGTGCTTTTTCTATCCCTTGGCGTAAAAAGTCGACAAACAAAGCCCGATTAGCTAAGCCGGTTAAGCTATCTTGCGTCGCCAATTTATATAGCTCTGTCGCACCGAAACGTGTCGCATGGTACATCGCCGCAGCGATCAACTCAGACATCAAACTTAATATATGCAAGTCGGCTTCCTGAAAGGCATCGACTTGGTCAGAGTAAATCTTTAAAACACCAACACCTTCATCACAGTGAATCAATGGCACCACAGCCATCGAACGCAACCCGACACGTCGACATGCCACGCGATCTACCCGTGCATCTGTTTCCGAATCTTGGCAATACAGTGTTTGTTTTTGCGCTATACATAGACCCGATAAACTATTTTCAATATGAAGTCTTAGACCCAGTAAATGGCTCGCCCCGCCAGACACTGCACGATAGACCATATCACCATCTTCAGCCAACTCTACAACTGCACCTTTTGCATGTGTAATCTGCTGCGCCTGTTCTGCAACTACGGTCATCACTGCATTTAGATCTAAACCCAATTTGGCAATAGCTGTCTGAGTTTGAATCACAGACATGAGTTGAGTTGGTGATGGTTCTATAGTATTCGGCATGATTGAGCTCAAACAGGGTTCAGTGTGAGATACAGCTCAATTCTAAAAATTATTCATCCACTTGTATAGCAATCTTAAAGTGATTTCTGTGCATTCAAGCACTTTAGATACAACTCATTGAGATACTACGCTTTAAAAGAAAATGCACTCAAGGAAACAACAGAGCAAGCAGAATCATCGATACATATTTCGCAGGTTGGGGAAAGTCATAATGTATGGATGACCCACGTATTTTACGACTCTCCCCTCAATATTATTTCAAAGCGTAAATTTCACTCTGCATCCATTCTCCGCCTTCCAATTGCACATCAACAGCCACACGTTGATATTCAGCACCTTCAAATTCATCTAAAGCCGCCCAATGTGCGGCTAAGTTTTCAGAGATAAAAACATAGCCTTCAATGGTTTGACCTGCCTTCGATAAACGAATGCCCGGACTGCCCATCGCCGCACCCCAGCCTTTATCTTCTAATTCACCCCACACCACACCTTTCTTCCACTCGCCACCAATGCGATCCATCACGTGAGCATTGGGCTGACCTAGACGTCATGTCCCGTATACAAAAAGACTCTGTGTCATAGATCCTCCTTAGTTGGAATAATATTGATTGCGCTTTTGTGAGAATTTCGCCAACTGTTTTAGGAAGCCTTCAAAATAGCTTTTTTCAGCCTCTTCGGTACGATAACCGGCGTACAATGTCCGTCTTAAACCTTCAGGTGAAACACAATCTAAACGTCGAGAGGTCACCCAACCTTTTTGTTCATATTCATTTACCACCCAATCTGGTAATGCCGCAATACCACGACCACTTGCAACCAACTGAATCAGCATCTGGGTCAAATCTGTAGTACGAACGTGTTTAGGCTGAATATTGGCCGGTAAAAATAATTTTGCCATGATATCTAAACGATGTTTATCGACCGGATAGGTAATCAGCGTTTCTTCTGCTAATTCTTGAACAGTCACATTTGTCGCACGAACCAATGGATGTGTATTGGACAATACCAAACGAGACTCATATTCAAAGATAGGGAAATATTCCACACCTTTTAAATTGATTGGGTCTGCCGTAATCAGAAGATCAAACTCGCCCGTTTGTAATAGTTCATGCGGATTGGCTTCAAAGCCAGAGGCAAAGTCTAAATCTACATCGGGGTATTGCTGACGGTAGACATTCAATAACGGCATCAGCCAGTCAAAGCAACTATGACATTCTGAAGAAAAAATAATTCGGCCGGTTTGACCATGCACAATCCGTGTAATGTCCGATTGCGCAATTTGAACTTGCGGCAAAATGTCATCAGCAAGGCGTAGTAAACGTTGCCCAACATTCGAAAAAGTAACAGGACGTGTGCGTCGGTTCACCACCTCTACCCCATACCAATGATCTAGCTCTTTCAACTGGTGTGAAAGTGCAGAAGGCGTTAAACACAGATCATTAGATGCAGCGACCAAAGAACCGTGTTCTCTGAGTGCCAATAAGGTTTTGAGATGGCGTAATTCCAACATGATTGTTCTCAACTAAACTTGGGAGCAACTTTGCAATCGAATAGTTTTCGCAAAGCATTAATGAATTATACTCACCTTATCATTATTTTATTAAGTTTTATTCATTTAAAGTTTTATTTGGAACTTTAATCACCAATTCATCGTTTTTAAGCAGATGCAAAGGATGAAAATAAACACGATGCCCTTATTAAAAAAGCCAGATTGATCAATCTGGCTTTAAATGTATGTAATCCAAAGAATGTGTTATTCCACAAATAATAAAGCCAAACGAACTTGGTCATAACCCATGCGTGGACTGGTCAACTCCACAATTGGGCGCAGCTTAACCGTGCCGTCATCATTATAATGTGCTGGGTCTTGTCGCTTCGCCAAGCGTTTATAGATTTTACGCACCTGTTCAACCACGTCTTCTCCCGGATGTGCCACCGATATATCTAAACCTTGCTCTTTTTGCAGACGAGCCAAATGGTTAATAATCGTAGCAGGTGTTAAACCACGCTCCACTGCAATATCTTGAATTTCATAACCTTCTTCAAACAATTCACGAGTTTGATCTAAAGTCGCTGTGGCAAAGCTTTGTTTCGCACCAGTTTTGGCAATTTTCTTTTCATTGCGCTCGATTTCCACTTCATTCAGTGTTCCGCCACAATGGCGAATAAAGGCTTTGTGTTGAACGGTTAAATCAGCCTCTGCAAAATTGGTTTCCGCTTCATCAGAGAGTTCCTGAAAGCGTCGATCGGCTTTAATCGCCAAACTGTCGAGTTCTAAGGCTTGTTCATTAAAACCAAGTAAACGCAAACCATCTAATGTTTTTAAACGCGACAATGCCACATACCCCTGACCCTTTTCAAATGTATGCGTCAAGTTAATTTCAGCCGCTGCAAGGGTCATCCCTTGAGATTTGTGAATGGTAATCGCCCAGGCTAAACGCAGTGGAATTTGTTGGAAACTGGCAATGGTTTTACCATCATCATTATCGACAGACCATGTTTCAGGTTCTACCACCAAGGTCGTGCCATCAGTGAGTTTTACTTTAGGCAAGATGCCATATTCATCATCTTCTTCAAAACCTATCACTTCACCGAGGCTGCCATTGATATAGCCCACGTCAAAGTTGTTTTTTACAAACATCACTTTGGCATTTTTCTTTAAGGTCAAAGTTTCCGGCGCACGCACTGAAGATTTTAAGGTTTCGATCAGTTTATCATTACCATCACATTGGGCTTCAAACTGGCGAGATTCTTGCTCAATTTCATTTAGATGTTTATAGTTAATACTATCTACATCCATATTATGGGTATACAAGCGCGTAAAGGTTTCACCTATATTTTGTGAACTTGTCTGCCTTAAAGCATGCAAATGATCGCCAGTAATTTGCTGAGCACGAATCGCATTTAGAATATCATTGAGATAGTCATTACCCTGACGATGTTGTTCGGTCAAATAACACACGCGAAACTTCGCTTCTACCCATGCCTCAGACATAAAACAAAACTTGTCACGGTTTAATTCACCTTTGCGTCCCACAGGGGGTAACTGGAAGAAGTCACCTGCAACAATGACTTGAATCCCTCCAAAAGCATCTTCACTGTCTTTAAAAAATTTTAAAACTTTATTCACCAAGTTTAATTGCTTGGCATGCAACATCGAAATTTCATCGATGATTAAAACTTGGGCATTTTCCAAATGCTCTTTTAAATATTTACGTTCTTTTAAGCGCTTTAACTCATCTTCGGAAATCGCATCTTTAATCCCAATCCCAGCCCATGTATGAATTGTCATGCCATTCATATGGGTTGCAGCAATCCCTGTAGAAGCCGTAATTGCCACCGGCACTTTGCGCGCTTTCAGATAATTGATGTATTGATTTAAAGTATAAGTTTTACCTGCACCAGCCGAACCTGTTAAAAACACATTTTCGCCTGCTTTAAGCAGCTTGAGTGCAGTTTCTTGTTTCATAAGACCTATACCGTAAAAGAACGGCTATAGCCTAACGATTTTTGACTCAAAAGTTAAGCGCACAACACAGTTTACTAAATCCGTATTTTGCCAATCTTACTTTAAGCTATTGAACCTATTTAAAAATTCTTTGGCGATATTTACTTTTTCTATTTCTGCTTGGGTATTATTTGAATACTCAAGTTGATCAAAAACCAAAATGTGGTTTTGCACATGACAGCCCAAAGTCATCGAAACATGCAAAATGGGATGATACATATGAAAAGCTACATATACTCTTGCAATGATACTGGCGCTATAACTTGATGCCAAACAATGTTTAAATTGAATAGATTCATCAATAATTCGATCGATAGTTTTTAATTCTTCAAAGACCCACTCTTGAAAATATATTTTGTCTTCTGTTGTAAATGGCTGCCAGACTGTTGTCTCAAATTTACGCTTTAATTGAGATAACACTTCTTGCTTTTGTTGCTTAGCATGCCAATACACCGCCTGATGAAAGACCCCATTCCAGGTAATATTTTTAGGGACTGTATGACCTGTAGAATAAGTCGCACTGACATAATCACGCACATAGGCATCAAATACAGATACTCTTAAATTAGCATGCTTTAAATAAAATAAATTTCGAAAATCCTGCAGTTGAATTTTATGCTGTCGTAACATACTTAAAAACTGGCGATTTTCTTGGGTTTCTGGACGGATATAATCCATCAAAGCCTGTGGTAAATGCTGTGTACAACGCATTAAATGCTGCAGATAGGCCTGCATAATACGGCTCAAAGGTAGATAGACTTTTTTTATGGCCTGATCCTCCGCGCCTAATACCTGTCGCATTAAGATCAACCACTCATCTAAATACAAAATCGATGGGCTGATCACTACACGATGGTCATCATGCTGCTGATATTTTCGCTGTAAAACAAACTGCAGATTTTTTTCATGATTAAACCAATCATGTTCATGCGCAATCGTATGGCAATTTTGAATAAATAAGCGCGCTGCAACAAACTGAAAATGTTGTAGGGTTGCAAGAATCAATGCGGGATGAATATGCTGCGTATCGACAAAACTTAATGCCGTCACAGCCACTCGTACATTACTGTGTTGAAAATTACGACTCAGCCAATCCAACACTTCGGCTGACTGCTTGAACATCCATCGCACTGCACGGTTGTTATCGAGTATAGGGAGTTTTCCACATTTTTTTTGCCAAATTGCTGTGGCTTGCACAAAATTACTATGGCTTAATATGTCCTGCTCTGCCCAAACATCCCGATGCATCAAACGAATAAAACCCAACAAATTGGGACGCTCATATGCATGGTCGAGCAACAAAATAATATCTTCTATATGTTCATTTAATTCTTGTAAATTGAACCGATCTTCATAGCTCAAACTCATGATCCGGTAAATCGTTGGATCTAAAAATTGTGCTGTAGCAAAACAAATCTCGTCCAAACTATCCATCAAGACCTGTATCGGCAATATTTCAGCTTCTGTAAGTGAATGAAGCGCAAACATCTGCTCAATCTTTTGCATCAACCAATGTGGTAGACAGATTTGGCATTCGATATACGTTTGTAATAGCGGCGTCTGATAAATCTGCTGCTCTTGCATCAGCTGATCAAAAATTTGCGCTTCAACTGCTGTCATCTGTGCTAAAAACTGCTGAACACGCGCTGGCCCATTTAGATGTTGAAAAATCGACTGTAAGATCAATTGTCTAAATTGCTGTGCTTTTTCTCTGAGCAAGAGTGAATGTTGCGGCTTTAGGTCGCCAGTAAAAAAATATAATTCATGAAATAAGAAATCTTCTATTGCTTCAATACATGGCACTGTCGAATGCAATTCAGCAATTTTGATGGGTCTAAATGGACTTCTAGGAAACTGATAGCCAATCGATTCACGGCTTTGTAGTTGTAAGGTACACAGTCCATTACACAGTTGAATGCGGTGCAGCTCTTGCTCAATTTTAAAGATATTTTGTGAATTGAGTACTGTAGCAAGATCCATTTGCTCTTGATACAACTGCTTTAAACTTGGAGATATTCGAATAAGTTGCCGAGCAATATGCTCTAACTGCGGGGTCAAGCTTGTCTTTTCCATCTTCCGCCCTAACGATCGTTGATTATTTTTCAACCTTCACTATAGTCAAAGTTTAATGCTCCGACTACTGCCATTAATCAGCCAAATAGCTGCACAAAAGGTCAATACAAAGGCATTCAATAAAAAAGTCTAAAAGCTATTGTTGTGACAAAATTCACCATGATTTTGAGCTGTGACGAATAAAAAAATGGATGAAGTTGAAGAGTAGTTACTATTATTGATTTGTAGAATGTTGTTCTGAACGGATTTTTTTAAGCTGTTCTATCGCAGTGTAAATATCTTGTTGTAGAGCCTCTCGATAGAGCTTTAAATCCTCCACACTCTGAATATGACTTAAACTTTGACGGGGTAAAAATTGAAAATAGAATGGAATGCGCTTGGGGATAATACGTTTGGGTAAAGACGGAATCACATCACCATGACGTAATAATTTATCGAGTTTTTGTATTTTTAATAGTTGTTTAAACCAACGATGTTCAACGATCACACTGGCATCAAAGCCCAGTTCAAAGACTTCATCTCCACCTAAAGCGGCAAAAGGCACAATGTCATAATTAAATTCTTGCGCCAGTTTTAAAAAGCCATAACGTTGCTTCCAGATCAGTTGATAGGCTTCCCCTTTTCGCTTCAAAACCTCTCGACCACCACCGGGAAAAACTAAAATGGAATAACCTTGTTGCATCACTGTTCTGACATAGTCCTGAATACCTTGGACTGCACCGAACTTTTTGACTATGCCACGCCAACCGGGCAAATAAAAATGGCTATGATCAGCAATACTGACCACAGCCACTTTATGTTCATTGTAGAGATAATCAATAATCACCGGTGAATCGAGTACACCGTAAATTGTATGATTCCCTACATACATTGCAGGTTTTGATGCATCAATATATTCAGCGCCAAAAAAGGTCGGCGTGAAATACATGCGGGATAAAGCGCTTAAACGCTTTATCCATTTTGCATCATGTTCAACCTGCAAATGTGCTGACCTTAGGCAGCATCATGTTTTTGAACAAGTACAGAACCTACTGAGTAGCCTGCACCAAATGAGCAAAGTACACCATATTCGCCATGGTTTACTTCATTCGCAGTACGGTGCAATGCAATAATGACACCTGCTGATGAAGTATTGGCAAATTCATCAAGAATGATTGGCACAAGGTCTGGCTGAGCATGTTCTTTACCCACAACCAGTTTCAGAATCAATTCATTCATGCTGGCATTCGCTTGGTGTAACCAGAAGCGTTTTACATCTGTTGCCGCAATTTTATTGTCATCCAATTGCTTAGTGATCATTTTCGCCACTAATGGACACACTTCTTTAAATACTTTACGACCGTCTTGACGGAAACGGTTGTTGTCGATGTCAGCATCGACTTCACTCATATTTAAGTAACCGAAGTTGTTACGAATGTTGTTTGAGAACTGAGTAAACAGGTCAATATCCAACACTTCAAAACCAGCTTTGGTTTCAGTTTCTTCAATGATCGAAGCCGTTGCAACGTCACCAAAGATGAAGTGACAGTCACGCATACGGAAATCTGTGTGACCAGATGTGATCTCAACGTTTACCAATAACACTCGACGAGCGCCTGATTTGATCGCGTCATAGGCTTGCTTGATACCAAAAGTTGCAGCTGAACATGCAACGTTCATGTCATAGGCATAACCCTGAATACCCAACGCAGTTTGAATTTCAATTGAAACGGCTGGATATGCACGTTGAATATTTGAACAAGACAAAATCACTACATCGATGTCTTCTGCAGTCACGCCTGCATTTTCCATCGCTTGTTTAGCAGCAGCTACGCCCCATTCCGCTTGAATAGACAATTCATCATTTGAACGTTCATGCAATACTGGACGTAAACGTTTTGGATCTAAAATACCGCTTTTTTCAGCAACATAACGTGCTTTCACGCCAGATGCTTTTTCGATAAATTCTGCACTTGAACCACGGCGCGCTTCTAGCTCACCGGCTTCAATTTTTTCAGCATTATCACTGTTGTACTGTTCCACATAAGCATTTAAAGCTTCAACTAACTCTTCGTTAGTAATTACGTCTTCTGGATGATAAAGACCTGTACCCGTAATGCGGATGCCCATGTAAAACTCCTTTTAGAAAATACCTATATCTTAACTGATTCCGAGCTTATCCCATACTTTTTGCAAGCGGGATGGAGAAATTGGCATCTTGGTCTTCATTGGTTGAGAGAAAATAGAGATGCGTAACTCCTCAACCATGAAATACAATTCTTTAAGGCGAGTGTCATTTTTAAACTTAAATAATTTTTCCATCCATGGGTCAACTTGATCAATGGCAGAATTGTCCCTTTGTAGGTTATTTGGCAAGCGGTCTAAACGCAAGACTAATGCCTTCAAATATCTTGGAAATTCGAGCCACACATCGGAAGTTTTGCCATAAACAAAATCTGAAAGTTGCATCAAATCGAGTTGATCTTCAATGTCATCAATGTTCTTTCCAAACACAGAATCATCTAAAACCAACAATTTCCGACGTATATCCTGCCATTGAATATAGGTTTCGGTTAAGACGGCTAATGCTTGTTGCCCATGGGTTAAGAAAGATTTCTTTACATTTAAAATCAGGTTTTGGTACTCCTGCACATTGACAGGTAGCTCATTTATTGCAAGCTGAAGTGTGGCATAAACTAACATTTGCTCTAGTTTGGCTTTGTCACCTAGCGGTGAATAAGCCAATGCCAAGGGTTTAGAAATCTGTTTTTTCAACTGACGAACTAAGTCACCCAATTGCATATGAACCAAACGAATGATCCCTTCGCGGTGTTGTTTGACTGCTTCAAATTGGTCATTGAAGGTCTGAATCACCACGCCAGATTCGTCTTTGGCATCCAACTCTGCAAAGCCTTTGACTGGAACAAGCGCTTGGTATTGTTTCACCACCACACCCGTGACTTTTTGTGATGCTTCGAACACAAAATTATCAGGGAAGGTTTTAAACTCACCTTTTAACTGTTTGACTGGGCTATGAGTTTCCGTACGACAGCGTGCTTTGAGTTCATCTAGATCACGACCTTGCTCAATCACACGGCCTTTTTCATCAATGACTTTGATTAAAGGCAGCAGATATTGCTCAACACGTTCCCAAGAAAAGTCCTTATCTGTGATTTGCTCACCACGCAGTTGGAACGCCAAGAAACTAAAAATATGCTCGCGCAAATGCACGGCATCGACACGATCCATTAATTTACGAGCCGTATCTGGTATTGGCACCAAGTGACGGCGTTTATCCTTAGGCAGTGCTTTAAGCAAGGCTTCAATCAGGTCTTGTCGCCAACCGGGTATGCCCCATGACCAAATATTTTCATCCACTTGCGGCAAAGCTTGAACTGGAATTTTGACCGTTGCACCATCTTCATCATGACTTGGGTCAAAACGATAACTTGTAGCCAAACGCAGTTCACCATTTCGTAGGTAGTCTGGAAATTGCTGGGTCGTTGGACGGTCATTCATCCAAAGCGCATCATCATCGATAAATAAATGCCGTGGATTTTTCGGTTCTACCGTTGCACGCCAATCTTCAAAACTACGACGACTTGCCACCTCTTCAGGCACTTTTGCAGCATAAAATTGGTAGATGGTTTCTTCATCCACCACCAAATCACGACGACGCAGTTTATCTTCAACACGCTCAACTTCTTCGAGTTTTAATAAATTGTGTTTTAAGAACGGCGGCGTAATACCCAAATGTCCCGTCGTCAACGCATCGCGTAGGAAAATTTCATGCGCCGCCGGATGATCCACTTTTTCATAATTAATCTGACGACGTGGCTCAATAATCAAACCAAATAAAGAAATTTGATCATAAGCATTCACCACACCAGCTTTTTTCGACCAATGCGGCTCAAAATAATGATGCTTCAATAAATCGCCTGCAGCCAATAAAATCCATTCAGGTTCAATTTTCGCCAATGTACGAAGATATACCTGAGAGGTTTCCACCATCTCAAAAGCCATGACCCAAGGTGTATTGGTTTTATGCAAAGTTGATGCAGGGAAAATGCGTGCCTTTTGCTGACGCACCGCCATGAATACATTGCGTTCATCTGTTTTATTGGCAATAAATGAAAGCAACCCTGTTAAAAGCGCACGGTGCAAATTTTCGTAATTGGCCTTCTTTTCATTAAAAGAGAGTTTCAAGCCCTGAGCTAAATCCACCAATTGCTCATGGGTTTTTTTCCACTCACGAAGACGTAACCAACTGAGGAAATGATTGCGTGCAAATGTACGACGCTTATTTTCACTCATGTCACGGTTAGCAACCAAAGCTTCCCATAATTTAATATAGAACAAGAAATCCGAGTCAGCTTCACGGAACAAAGCATGTTTCTGATCGGCCTGCATTTGTTTATCCGCAGGACGTTCACGTGGATCTTGTACCGCTAAAGCAGCGACAATAATCAAGACTTCATTTAATACGCCAAAATGCGCTCCACCCAAAATCATCCGTGCAAGACGTGGGTCGATCGGCATTTTCGCCATTTGCTGACCAATTTTGGTTAAAGCACCACCCTTCGCCGGAGGAAGTCCCCCTTTTGTAAAGGGGGATTTAGGGGGATTACTTTCAATAGAATCTCTCCCAACCCCTCTTTGCGAAAGAGGGGCTTTCCCTTTCTCAACCATCGCCCCAAGCTCAATCAAAAGCTTACGACCATCATTCACCAAACGATGATCTGGCGGCTCAATAAAATCAAAGTCTTCTAATTCACCAAAGCCCAAACTTTGCATTTGCAAAATAACCGAGGCCAAGTTGGTTCGTTTAATCTCCGGTTCGGTAAATTCAGGACGACTCATAAAGTCTTCTTCTGAATACAGTCGAATACACACACCCGGTGCAATACGACCACAACGACCTTTACGCTGATTTGCTGCTGCTTGTGATACTGCTTCAATCGGTAAACGCTGTACACGTGAGCGATAGTTATAACGGGATATACGTGCAAAGCCACTATCAATTACATAGCGAATATTTGGTACAGTTAAGGCAGTTTCTGCCACGTTGGTGGCAATAATAATCCGTCGCCCACCACCCGATGGATTAAAGATCTTTTGTTGTTCTGCCAAAGCCAATCGTGCATATAAAGGTAAAACTTCGGTATGTCTTGGCCCAAACTTTTGCAGTGTTTCTTGTAATTCTCTAATTTCTTGTTCGGTGCTGGCAAAAATCAAAATGTCCGCATGTTCAGGATGACCTTTTTCCTGTGCATCTTGAAAACATTCTTCTACTGCCGAAACAACGGCACGCGGTAGATTTTCTTCAAAATCATCAAACTCATCGTCATCACTGCCAACAATACTCAGCTCTGAAATCGGACGATAACGGAGTTCTACCGGAAAGCTTCGACCTTCGACTTCAAAAATAGGTGCCCCATTAAAGTAATTCGAGAATCGATTTACGTCTAAAGTTGCTGAAGTAATAATGACTTTGAGATCTTTACGACGAGGCAAGAGCTGTTTGAGATAGCCCATAATAAAGTCGATATTCAGCGAACGTTCATGCGCTTCATCGATAATAATCGTGTCGTATTTATTTAAGAATCGGTCATTGGCCAGTTCAGCCAATAAAATACCATCGGTCATTAACCGAACGATGGAATCTTGTGAACCTTGTTCATTGAAACGAACTTTAAAGGAGATCGACTCTCCTAGCTTTTCGCCCACTTCTTCTGCAATACGTTGCGAAACGCTACGTGCAGCCAATCGACGGGGTTGAGTATGACCAATCAAACCCGTTAAACCACGACCTGCAAGCATGGCAATTTGCGGTAACTGCGTGGTTTTACCCGAACCGGTTTCACCTGCCACAATAATCACTTGATGCTTTTGAATCGCGTCAATCAGTTTGTCTGCATACTGCGTAACAGGTAAGTCTTGATTTAATTTAATATTTGGAATGCGGGCAATCCGTTCGCGCACTTTCGCATTCGACTTTTCAAACAAATCTTGAAATTTTTCAGGATTGGCTTCTTTGCCTTTTTTCAGCCGACTTAAGCGATGGCGATCACGAACCATGACCAATTGATCGACATTTAACTGACTTGGCACAGATGCATTATCCTAATAATTAAAATAGAACCGAATATTTTACGCTGTATGTAAAAATAGTGAAAGATGAATCTATTTTTTGCGTGCCTGAAACCAATAGATGAAGCCGAACAGAATAAAATGATAAAAAACTAAAATTGCGGCCAATAACTAACAATTGCCACATGCTTCTATACTGTCATGTAATAGCTGATAAAATGGCACTGTATAAGACATACTCAACGGCACAATTAAAAACATCAATAAAATGAAAGAGATGATCAAAAAATGACGAATAGATTTTGTTAAGCACAAAAAAATTGAGAATAAAAAGCAAATCAACGCAATAAAAATAAATAAAAGAGGTTCATCCGATGAAAAACCATTCATTTCAGCTTAATAAATAATTTGATTCGGGCTAGCACCTTGAATTGAAAGCACATTCTTGATTCATCCAGTACAGAAAAATAAACCCACATGCTGACTAGAATACGCAACTCAAGCTTATCCATTTGAAAGCTTTATACATTAGTTTCAGTGCCATAGAAAATGTAAACGAAACTAAAAACAATAAATATGCTCTGCCCGATCACCCATGCGAACAACCAACCATTATGACAATAAACAATACTGTCATAGATAATTTTTGAAATTGAAGCAGTTTCTATCATTAAAATGATGATGAATTGAAAAATCGCATATAGCCATAATATAACCACATACCAAGCACGTCTAAATGATAGCAACAGTGGGAAAAAAAAGAAGATTCCAACGATTCCCATGGTACTCAATAGCGTAGGATCATCTGATGAAGTTCCAAATAGTTCATTAAAGTAGGTCGCTTTTTGAGGTTGCAAGTATTCATAGATACATAAATTAGTACCTGTGTCTTCAACTTTAAGAATACATAGTGATGCAAATGCAAGACTAAGAATGGCAATGATACGAAAAAATTGACTAAGCACCTGATCAAATCTGGAGTCATTTTATGTTCATGCCATCTTATATGAACAAATTCTATAATTTGAAATATTTTTTATAACTTTTTTAGAGATCACCCTTGAAATCTTATGCCACAAGCATCATGTTGGTTACAGACTTTGAAAAGATGATTTTGTCATTTTACTTTCAACTTTATATGGCATTGATATGGCTTATATCGAATGAAATAATGATAAATAATCGTTATTGCTGAAATAGTTCTGGAGTGTACTAATTCGGATTTTCCGATATTAGTTATGTAAAAATACTATTTCAGCAATAAGAAAAATTTCTGTACCCTATTGGAAATCAAAAACAAACCTCAATCATGGAGACAATGATGAGCTTAATTAATACTGAAGTTAAACCGTTTAAAGCACAAGCATTCCAAAATGGTCAATTCATCGAAGTAACTGAAGCTGATCTTAAAGGTAAATGGTCTGTTGTATTCTTCTACCCAGCTGACTTCACTTTCGTTTGCCCAACTGAACTTGGTGACCTTGCTGACAACTATGCAGAATTCCAAAAACTAGGTGTTGAAATCTACTCAGTTTCTACTGACACTCATTTCACTCACAAAGCTTGGCACGATTCTTCAGAAGAAATCAAAAAAATCCAATACGTAATGGTTGGTGATGCGAACTGGACTCTTGCTAAAAACTTTGATGTATTAATCGAAGCTGACGGTCTTGCTGATCGTGGTACTTTCGTTATCGATCCAGAAGGTAAAATCCAAATCGTTGAAATCAACGCTGGTGGTATCGGTCGTGATGCTCAAGAACTTCTTCGTAAAGTTAAAGCAGCTCAATACGTACACGCTCACCCAGGCGAAGTTTGCCCAGCTAAATGGAAAGAAGGCGACGCAACTCTTGCTCCTTCAATCGACCTAGTTGGTAAAATCTAATCTGTATTAGATTGAACTGATTCAAAAACCACGCTTTTAGCGTGGTTTTTTTATGCCTATTATTTGCGAGTATATACCTCCATACACCCTACGCAGTTCACACTTTATTCCTACAACTTTAACGCTCAAGCACATTCCACATATCTGTAGATATTCATCAAGTTAGAGCTTACACAAATATAATAAAAATGCGCCGCAAACTTGATTGTATAGGCTTACATCTTTGCCGGTATTTCAGTATTTTTAACATGAATTTTAGGTCAATTGCTTATTTCAGGAAGATGTAAGCCCATGAAAAAATATTTCGTCTCGATCAGTTTAACTTTATGTTCGTTTACAACTTTTGCTGCCGTGAACTGCGAAGGTGAAATTAAAAACCAAAGTATTCGTGAAGATATTAAAGTCAAAAAAAATTGTCAGCTTGAAGGTTTAATTGTTCATGGTAATATTATTTTAGAAAACGGTGCCAGTGTTGAACTGCATGACAACCACATCAAAGGCAATATTGAATCGAATAAAAATTTTACCAAGATCATTGCCAATCATAACAATATCAGTGGCAATGTCGATTTTACGACAGGGAAAAACATCCAACTCCTCAATAACCAAATTTCAGGCGACCTGAAATTAAAGAAAAATAACGGCAATATTGTTCTAAATAATAATGAAATCGCAGGTAATTTGATTTGTCTTGAAAATGCTTTTTCAATTAATGGCAGTAACAACCAAGTCAAAGGCAATAAATCTGAACAATGCCGTAGTTTTTAACTCCCCCGACACCAACAAGTGAGAATGACGCTTATGGCATTTCTCTGAACTGGCATTATTTTTATCAAATTAGTTGATAAAGAAATGAAAAAAATGTGAGATAAAACATTATTTTTTAACAATTCTGCAATACTCCATGCCCTGAATTTGTCTTAATTTCAAAAGAGATAAACCTTTAACTGCAGTATGACTATAACAACGCAATAAGGGGGTGGCTTATGACAACAACTGTGGTAACTTCTTGGAAATACAGTTCTTCTTCACGTTACTTAAAAATATTTTATGCGAATGGTTCTGGGGATCTCTTTTATCCAGTTTCACCTTTTATTTATGATAATTTACTTCGATGTAGTGATAAAACGGCATTTGTCCACAAATATCTAGAATATGATCTACATTTTTCACGAGTAAGCTTACAGGGTTAAACCGCTACAAGTTTAGCGCTATAGCAACAGTATTTTTATTAATTAAAAAATATTTTCGATGAAATCAGGGCTGAATGCCCTGATTTTTAGTTACGCCAAGTCACCATAAAGAGCCCTGCGCCCACATTTAATGTTGTACTGATAAAACGATCATCCGTTTCAACACGCTGGATAAATTCAGCGACCTCATCGGCATGTGACAGCACATTGTCCACGATTAACACGCCATTTTGAACTTGTATTAATTCAGCTAAATATGACCAATACGCCACATACGCATCACGTTCTGCATCCAATAAAATGAAGTCATAACGACGATTTGAATGCTGTAAAAAATGCAGTGCATCGCCATGATGAAATTCGATGTATTCGGATAAAGCTAAATTTTCCGCATGCTGTTTAGCTTTCTCAATGCGCGCTGCATCAATTTCAATGGTTTCGACCCGCCCTTGTGTAGACTGCGCAGCATCTGCTAACCACAGCGTGGAATAGCCTGTAGATGTTCCAATTTCCAAGATCTGTTTGGCTTGTTTTAAGCGAATTTGCATAGCTAAAAACAGTGCAGACTCAGGCTCAATATTTCGGTAACGCGCAAGTCGGTGATTTTGCGCAGCATCGTGAGCACTAAAGTCTGCATAGAGTTGTTGCATATAGTTTTTAAAATTTGCATCCATGCTCATGATTCTGTCCTTTTGTTATTTCTTTCATATTTAAAGATTAAAGTACTAAATGTCTGCTCAGTGGGTTTCTTGGATCAGCTTAAAACGTGGAATTACTTCACCATCAATTTCAACGGTTTCCATAAACATCTCTAAGGGTCTGACCCACATGGAATAATCGTCATACAAGCACTGATAGACTACAACTTTTTCACCCGTTTCACTATGTGTTGCAACATGAAAAACTTGATACAACTGACCTTTATAATGCTGATAAATCCCTTGCTTAACCTGCATGCCATTTCCCTAAAATGTTCTCAATACAATAGCGTTGACTCTAGCATTCTCTCGCTTAAAGCGCGATGAATTCGTTTATTTTTCCACTATTTAACTTGCATTTCTCGATAATGGCCCAATATTGACTGCATTCACATCGGTATATTCTTATGATTTAGAAAGAAATTTAATCACTTGATTTGTAAAACCGATTAATTTTATAAAAACAAACCGTTTCACCTATTTAATGGTTTGTTCTATCATTCTCTCATCAAATAAATTTACTCCTCTGGAGACGTTAGCAATGTTAGATCAAAATACTTCTGCTCAATTGAAAACCTTACTTGAACGCCTTGAAGGCCCGATTGAAATCGTCGCGACTTTAAACGGCACGGACAAATCAGACAAAATTAAAGAATTTGTGACTGAAGTTGCTGCTTTATCTGATTTAGTGACTGCACGTTTTGACGGTAACAACAGCCGTGCGCCAAGCTTTGGTATTGCAAAAGCAGGTGAAACACCACGCGTATTCTTCGCAGGTCTACCGATGGGCCACGAGTTCACGTCTTTGATTCTAGCTTTGCTACAAACTTCAGGTTATGCACCGAAAGTTTCTGACGAAGTACTGAACACTATCAAAGGTCTAGATCTTAAAACTGACTTTGATGTGTTTGTATCTTTAAGCTGCCATAACTGTCCTGACGTGGTTCAAGCACTTAACTTGATCGCAATTTACAACCCAGATACAACTGCAACCATGATTGATGGTGCATTCTTCCAAGAAGAAGTGGAAGAACGCAAAATCATGGCTGTACCAATGGTATTCCAAGACGGCAACCACATCGGTCAAGGTCGTATGACCTTGGAAGAAATCATTGCCAAATTGGATACTAACTCTGCAGCGAAAGATGCTGAAAAGTTAAATGCCAAAGACGCCTTTGATGTTCTTGTGATTGGTGGTGGCCCTGCGGGTAATACTT
>NZ_LQXP01000018.1:0-69701 GCF_003268405.1 Acinetobacter sp. CFCC 11171
TGTCGTGTCGCTTATATCTCTGACCTGAAGGACAGAGTTTTACCCTCCATTTGATAAAAAAACACCTGAACAGTGTTCAGGTGTTGGGAAAGGGACTTAAGAGATCGTCGAATGATTAGCCATTCTTAATGCGAATGATGCGATCGGTACGATCATTGACTAGCACGTAGTCACCATTGATTTTGTACCATTGTTGATAACGACCGGTGTTCGGTAAGCGGCGCGCTTCACGGTCACTCACTTTGTAGCGGCTTGAATCGAAATAACGAGGAAAGCTTTGACCAACACGCCAATCGCGGCTTGGATTTACACGACGAAAGTCATTACGGTCGTAGCGATTATTGTCATAACGGTTGTTGTTATTCCAATTACTCGGACGGTGATCTTTGTCCCAACGGTTGTCTTGATGTTGGTATGACGGATGGTAACGGCGGTCATCTTGACGATGGTCTGGCGCAGCAATGGCTGCTGTTGTTGCCATCAAAGCCGATACTGAAAGAACTAAAGTCGATACGATTTTGTTCATGGGACACCTCTATACATTTCTAATCTGTTTTTCGATGATTCAAAATTAGCGAGAAAGTTCAGAGAAAGCGTGGGGGCAATATAGTTGAATTGTGAAATGTATGGAGGAAATTTGAAGGCGTGTAAATGATCTGAACGCTAGGCAGCATCAGCTTTTGCGGTTAAACATTAAAAAAAACTCATAAAAAAAGCCCAGAGTTGATCTGGACTTTAAAAATATGGCGAAATTAAATTCAAAACGGCTTACATACCTAAAATTTTCAGAATACTGTTACTATCTGAGTTGACCAATATGTAGTCATTATTGATTTTATACCATTGCTGATTACGCGATGGTTTAGGTAAGTTATGGTCTTTATAATCGACTTTATAACCATTACCACGATAATGCTGTGGCATCACATAGCCCGTTTGCCATTTATGTTGTTGCAAACGTTTGACTCCACGTTGTTCACGCATACGGCGTCGATCTTCAAGATCGTCATCGTCCTGATAACCACGGAAATCACGATCTTTTTTCATTTGACCATATGCATTGCCGCGTGGGCCATCAAAGCCACGTTCATCGTTCTTGAAGTGAGGCGCTGCAGACGTGATGCTGCTTGCTATTAAAGCACTGAAAGAAATAGCCAAAATTGGCAAAATCTTTTTCATGTTCAACCCTCATGAGTAATTTATCTTCAATATCACTACTGTACGCATTAAATGCAGAGAAACTGTGAAGAAAGATGAATATTTCTTTAAATAAAACGAAGAGATTGCGGATATTATGCGATAAATTTCGCGCTGAGAACAATCTTTCCATCTTGGAAGAGATGGTCCGATAATGCGCGCTTTTTATCCTTGCAATTCAGCTTTGATTAAATTTGAGGTCTATTGTAAGCACGATCAAAACAGCCCATCAAGTCTTGACAGGCAAATGAGGGGAGAGATGAAAGACTGAAAATGTTGAGTAACTTCGGGTTTCAGTACCACTGCTCGTTTAGGCATTGGAGTGAATAAATTGCTTGAGCCACAGATTCAGCTTGCTCGGCATCGTCCATTGCAGAGATCAAATTTTCAGTCAGTTGTAAGTTTTCAATTGAACGAATGGTTTCAATTTTGCGTGTTTGATCAGCCATTTGGGTCTCCTTGCCGTCGGTCTATGTCATGGCCAGCAGTCTATGCTTTTATACTTAATTTGAAAAACCGAATATTATTATAAAAATAATTTAAAAATACGATCAATGGAAAGTTGGGTAATGAAGCTGTCTATTGATCAAAGCTTGTTGAATTTCAAATGCTAATCTAAGGGTTTAAAAAAAGGGCATCAAATGGCCCTTTTTAAACATGAATTTTTCACTTGGAACACACTTAGTATGCGTATTTCAGGTCAGTATAATCCGTTAATGATTTTTGAATATGAGCTTGAATAAATTCATTAATATCTTCAGGTGTCATTGCTGCACCTTGTTTGGTAATCACATGCTCAAACGGTGCTTGATCTTGCGCAATGATGCGATAAACAAAGTTAGTGATCACTTGAAAGCCTGCTTCTTGCTTTTGAATGCAAGTGACATAGAAATAGGCATGCTCAAAGTTTAAGTCAGTATGCGAAAAAATAAATTGTTCAAATAATTTTGCATTTTGACCGACATCTAAGCCTTTTAAATCGTCCACGATACTCGGGTCGAATTTCATGCCATATTTTGCTGAAATCGGTTGACCATCGACCAGTAGGTTAACCATGCCATCCTCAGTTGGAGTCACTGTAATATTGCTAAAGTCAGACATGTATCAATCCAATGTTTTTAAAGAATGCCCCAAGTATCGGCAAATTTGCTAAAAACTCAAGTCGACTTTCGCGTGGTCACTGCAAAATCATTCGGTTAATGATGCGTTGTAAAGATTCAAGACATAAAAAAAGGAAGCGCGATCTTCCTTTTTAAATTGGGTTTTCACCCTATTCATCTTGGGCATCTATGCTGGCACCGGTTAAATGCAAGCTGTCGTCACCCATTAAATATAAATATGCAGGCATGATGCTTTCAGGCGTAGGCAAAGTTTTTGGATCTTCGTCTGGATAAGCTTTTGCACGCATGGCAGTACGTGTCGCACCAGGGTTAATACAGTTAAAACGAATATTGGGGTGTTCATTTTCTTTAGCGAACAATGTGCTTACGGCTTCAATGGCAATTTTTGAAACCGAGTACGCGCCCCAACGTTCACGGGCTTCACGTCCCACACCCGAACTGGCAAAGACCACTGAGGCATGCTCAGATTTTTGTAGTAGTGGCATCAGCTCTTGAGTCAGTACAAAGGGCGCGCGAAGGTTCACCGCCATGACATCATCCCATACATCCACAGGATAATGTTCTAGTTCAGTTCGCTCACCCAAAATCCCAGCATTATGCAAAATGCCGTCTAGGCGACCAAATTGCTTTTCTAAGGTATTGACCAACAGCTCATAATCACGAGGAGAGGCACTAGACAGTTGTAGCGGTAAAATCGCCGGTTGGGGGGCACCCAAGCCTTCAATTTCATCGTAAATCACTTCTAGTTTATTCAGTGTGCGTCCATGTAAGACCACGGTTGCGCCATGTAAGGCATAACTGAGGGCAGCCGCACGGCCAATACCATCGCCCGCACCTGTAATCAGGATAATGCGATCTTTGAGCAGATCGGGGCGAGGTTGATATTCTGAATATTTCATCCGTACCTCCTCGTTTTATTGTGTTGTGTTCTATCGTTATAAAGTCGCTGTGTTTAGCGTTTTCGGTTTGATGACCAAATCATGAATGACTTCATGCAATTCAGCAACAGTCTTCACTATACAATCTGCATGCCAAGCTGTTAAGTCATCTTTGTGTTGTAAAGGTAAATAGCCATAAGCCGCAAGAATTGTGTACATCTGCGCATTACGACCGGCATCGATATCACGTGGATGATCACCGACATAGATACAGTCTTGAGCATCTAGATGAATGTGCTTGGCTGCTAAATACATCGGCTCTGGGTCTGGCTTGGTTTTACTGACATCGTCTGGGCAAACCAATACCGAGCAGCGCTCAGTCAAATTCAACGCTTTGAGCAACGCTTCACTGAGTGAACGCGGCTTATTGGTGACAATACCCCACGGAATTTGATACTGTTCAAGTTCATCGAGTAGCGGATACATGCCTTCAAACAGATCGGTATCAACTGCAATATCAGCACCATACAGATCTAGAAAGCGTTGACGATGTGCCAGAAAGACAGGATCTTCAACGTCTAACTCTGGATAGACCAGTTTGACCATCGCACGCGCGCCTTCAGATACTTGTACACGAATGTCTTCTGCACTGACCACCGCAATGCCTTTGTCACGGCACATGTCTTGAATAATACGAATAAAATCAGCCGCGGTATCAATCAGTGTACCGTCAAGATCAAAGAGTACAGCTTTCATTAGGCTTCTTTCACCGTATGAACCATGTAGTTCACATCCACATTCGGTGCGAGCCAATAGCGTTTGGTGATTGGGTTATAATGTAAACCCGTCATATCTTTGAGTTTTAACTGGGCTTGACGAATATCATGAGCTAATTCTGAAGGCTTAATAAACTTCGAATAATCATGTGTGCCTTTCGCCAACATGCGTAAAACATATTCCGCACCAATAATCGCAAACAAATAGGCTTTAGGATTACGGTTAATGGTCGAGAAGAACACATGTCCACCCGGTTTTACCAGCTTTTGACAGGCTAAAATGATTGATGCTGGATCGGGTACGTGTTCGAGCATTTCCATACAGGTAACGACGTCATATTGACCGGCTTGTTCTTCTGCCAATTGCTCTACAGGCACTTGGCGATATTCAATATTTTGCACATTTTCTTGTTCGGCATGTAGGCGTGCAACATTCAATGGCGCTTCACCCATGTCGATACCCAATACTTGCGCACCGCGACGTGCCATGCTTTCAGCTAAAATACCGCCGCCACAGCCCACATCTAATACTTTCTTGCCAGTGATGCCATTTGAATGCTCATCAATCCAGTTCAAACGCAGAGGATTAATCATGTGCAAAGGGCGGAACTCAGAATGCTGATCCCACCATATGGCTGCGAAAGCTTCAAATTTGGCAATTTCTTGTGGATCAACATTCAATTGCGACATCGGTTGCACCTCAATCAAGTCTTTATATTTTAGAAAAAAGTTAATGGGAGTTAGTGTAGCGCGTCCTGAAAAAAAAGCGATAAAAGCCTTAAAAAAGTTCACAGAATGAAAACGAAATCGACAGATTTGATTTATAGTGTTGCCATAAACTAATCATAATGATTTTGAGGACGATAAGTTCAATGAAAAAATTCCTTTTAGGCACGATTACAACAGCTATTTTGGCTTTTTCTGGCAGTGCGATGGCAGCACAATTTGTCGCGGGGACTGATTACACGGTTATTCCAAAACCGATTAAAGTCGAACGTCCGGGTAAAATCGAAGTTCGTGAGTTCTTTTGGTATGGTTGCCCACATTGCTTTACATTAGAACCACATATGCAAACGTGGTTAAAGCAATTGCCTAAAGACGTTCGTTTTGTGCGTACACCTGCAGCAATGAATCCACTTTGGGAACAAGGCGCACGTGCTTACTATGCATCGGAAGCACTGGGCGTTCGTCAAAAAGCACATTTACAATTGTTCCATGACATTCATGTGGGTCAAAAAAATATCTTAGAACAAGGCGCATTTGCTAAGTTCTACACCCGTTATGGTGTTCCTGAAGCGAAATTTAACAGCACATTTAAATCATTTGCTGTGTCTTCAAAAATTGCTCAAGCGAAAAGCTTAGCGGCTCAATATCAATTGAGCGGCGTGCCTGCGATTACCGTCAATGGTAAATACATCGTACAAGGTGAAGATGCACGTACCGTTGAAATCGTGAAATTCCTTGTTGATAAAGAACGCAAAGCGAAATAACAGATGTCATAAAAAAGCCGCACTCGATGCGGCTTTTTTTATGACGGTACATTTTGCGTTTTATGGCGATAAATTTTGTGGATCAGAGATTTGAGCCAAAGATCGATCCCAATGTAAGATGCCACGAAATAAGAGCTGAACTTGAGTCTGAGCTTGGCGGCGAAATTGTTGTAGCGCATCCGTACGTTGTGGAAGGTCAATATGTCGATGTAAGTCAATCCACTGCATGGCCCAACTTAAGGCCAATTCAAACAAAATTTGTCCCAATACTTTGAGGTCTTGTTCGGATTGAATATGTTGAGTCGCTTCAACTTGAGCCAGTGCATGGGCCAAATCGGTACTGAGAAAATTAAACTCACGAGTAATGGCTTGTCTTAAGAATGCTGAACCACCCCAACGTTCAGCAATAAGAAACATCCATGCCTCAGGAAATTGCTCAACGGCATGAAATAAATAATCCAGACTTTGTCGTGTGCGTGCATCTGGTGCTTGAAAGCATTGCTGACTCAGTTGATTGAGGACATTTCGAAGGTGCAGGGCCATTTGGTCGACCAGTTCCAAACCGAGTTCGTCCATGTCCTGAAAATGGCGATAAAACGCAGCAGGAACCAAGCCGACATGACGGGAAATTTCGCGTAAGCTCAGACTACTGAAAGAACGGCCCGTAGTACTTAATGCAAGCGCTGCATCAAGGATGGCTTTACGACTTTGTTGCTTACGTTCTTCCCGTATCGACATGCAATTCGTCCTGAATTTTGCGTGGCTTCAGTCTAACAAATTTCCTGATGTCGTACGATGGGCCTATCAAAACTTGGATGAATGGATTTTGTAAATGCATACGAATGCGTCCCGAATCTAGCTGTACCTTCTGTTATAATGTGCCGCAATCAATTTTGTCAGATTAAGGACTCATTATGCGTATCGACCAACGAGCATTAGATCAATTACGTGAAGTAAAAATTACCCGTAACTACACACGTTATGCGGAAGGTTCTGTATTGGTTGAATTTGGTCATACAAAAGTTCTTTGTACTGCAAGTGTAGACAACTCAGTGCCACGTTTCCTTAAAGGGAAAGGTCAAGGCTGGGTAACTGCGGAATACGGCATGCTTCCACGTTCTACACATACCCGTAGTGACCGTGAAGCAGCACGTGGTAAACAAAGTGGTCGTACACAAGAAATCCAACGTTTGATCGGTCGTAGCTTACGTGCCATGGTTGATTTGAAAAAATTGGGTGAAAATACAATTAGCATCGACTGTGATGTGATTCAAGCAGATGGCGGTACACGCACAGCATCAATCACAGGTGCAGCTGTTGCTTTGGTCGATGCGATGAATGTCTTGCTTGAAAATAAAAAAATCAAACAAGATCCGCTTAAAGGCTTAGTTGCAGCTGTTTCTGTAGGTATGTATCAAGATGAAGCATTACTTGATCTTTGCTATGAAGAAGATTCAAACTGCCAAACTGACTTAAATGTGGTCATGACACAAGCAGGTGAGTTCATTGAACTTCAAGGCACAGCTGAAGACAAACCATTTACGCGTGCACAGTGTAATGAAATGCTTGAATTGGCTGAAAAAGGCATTCAAGAGTTAATTAAGAAACAACAAGAAGCTCTGGGTTGGTAAGTTGTTTGATTCAGTTTAAACTGAATAAAGAACGCATCTTCGGATGCGTTTTTTTATGCGCTGAATATAGAAAATCCAACAAGAATCGGCTATTAAGTAGCGTGTCTTTGACTCAAATTAATAGGATCAGAATGCTTTGAAGGACTAAAAATGAAAAATTGGATGATGTATTTTTCTTTATTCAGCGTATTTTTGATCAGTGGTTGTGATTTTTTGGGGAATCAGGATCAAGAGCGTGAAGGTGGTCGTTTATCTGAACAAAGTGAAAACTCAAAAGATCAGGACGATGATCAAGATGAGCGCGAGCAGGATGAAGACGATGCAGAGCATGAAAAGGACTCTGAACACGAAGATGAAGCTGAACGAGCTAAACAACAGAAAGATGATGATTAAATCATGCTAGAGGTTAAGCATCATAAAGGGTGCAACAGCACCCTTTATTTATGTTTAGAGTAAGTCTAGAGCGTTAGGCATTAAAGCGCATCGATAAATCAATCGCTGTGACATCTTTGGTGAGTACACCCATCGAAATATAATCGACCCCTGTCGTTGCCACTTCACGTAAATTTGCAATAGTGATATTGCCTGAGGCTTCAAGTTTGCAGCGACCATTCACATGTTTAACGGCATCAATCATTTGTTGCTGACTAAAGTTATCCAACATCACAATATCCGCACCTGCTTCTAACGCTTGGTTGAGTTCATCCCAAGTTTCGACTTCAACTTCCACAGGTTTGCCCGGTGCAATCTGGTGTGCTTTGGCAATCGCTTGTTGGATGCCACCTGCTGCCATGATGTGATTTTCTTTAATTAAAAACGCATCAAATAAACCTAAGCGATGGTTTTGACCACCTCCGACAGCAACCGCATATTTTTGTGCAATACGTAGGCCTGGCAAGGTTTTACGGGTATCGAGTAGACGAGTATGCAAACCTTCAAGCTGCTGGACATAGGCAGCGGTTTTGGTCGCTACTGCAGATAAGGTTTGTACAAAATTTAAGGCTGGACGCTCAACCGTCAGTAAGCTACGCGCAGAACCTGCGAGTTTTAAAAAGGCTTCGCCTGCGGCCACACGGTCACCGTCATTTTTCAACCAAGTGACTTGGACAGCGGCATCATAAGCCTGAATGAGTGCATTGACCCAAGGCTGACCCGCCAAGATCATCTCTTCACGGCTGATAATCGTTGCAGTTGCTTGTTCATCTTCTGGAGTTAACAGGGCTGTAATATCGCCTTCGCCAATATCTTCTTGTAGTGCGTGTTGAATATTGATTTGGATTGATTGTTCAAGCAAAGATTGCGATATGCTCATAAGAAGTTCCGTATCTTTTTAACCCAGGAAAATGTGCGCGTTATATTAGCATTGTTCATGAAAAATGAGCGATTTTTAACTCCTTTCACAGACTTGAATTGAGATTTCAATGTGAAAGTTTTAGCATTAAACCTTTCAAGTAGGGCTCGGCGTTTTGATCTGCAGCATTGCAGGCCGGCTTAGACACAGGATTTTTTTATGTCACAAGCAACAACATTTCAGGTGCAGGATGGGCAATTGCTAGGTGCGCGTCAAATTCCATCACCGAATTTTAACCAGCGTCCTGAAGATACCGAAATTCAGCTTGTCGTCATTCATAATATTAGTTTGCCACCTTCTCAGTTTGGAGGTGGTTATATCGAACAATTTTTCCAAAATCAGTTGGATTGGTCGAAACATCCTTATTTTCAAACCATTGAAGGGATGCAAGTATCGACACATTTATTGATTCTGCGTACGGGTGAAGTCCTACAGTTTGTCAATTTTAATGATCGGGCTTGGCATGCAGGTCGTTCAACCTATTTAGCACAAAAAGAATGTAATGATTATTCGATAGGTATCGAACTCGAAGGAAGTGATGATTTACCTTTTGAAGCTGCACAATATGCTGTGCTGACCGAGGTCGTGGCGTGTTTACAACAGGCTTATCCTAAAATTCAACAACATATTGCAGGGCATTCAGATATTGCACCGGGACGTAAAACTGATCCGGGTCCATTTTTTGAGTGGAACGCTTTTCGTCAACAGCTACATCATTTTAAAAACAAATAAACAATACATACTGCGTTTAATAAACCAATGAAATTCCTTGACGAGTTTCATTACAATAGGCGCACTTTCAAAAGTGAGAAATACCGATGGCGCTTTGGCGTTCGACAGTCATTGTCAGTGCAATGACTATGTTGTCCCGTGTATTGGGACTGGTACGGGATATTGTCCTGTTAAATGTATTTGGTGCAGGTAAAGACTTCGATACCTTCGTGGTTGCCTTTCGTATTCCTAACTTTTTTAGGCGCTTATTCGCAGAAGGGGCATTTTCACAAGCCTTTATTCCTGTATTGACTGAATATAAAACCAGTCGAACCCATGCCGAAGTCCAGATTCTGATTAGCCGTGTTTTTGGCTGTTTAGGTCTGGTGATGACTAGTTTGACGTTCATCGCAATGGTGGCGGCACCCGCGATTATTTATATCTATGCACCGGGTTTCCATGGTGATGCAGACAAGTTTGCGTTAGCTACCGATATGTTCCGCCTAACGATTCCTTACTTACTGTTTATGTCCTTAACGGCATTTGCCAGCAGTATTTTGAATAGTTATGGCTCATTCAGTACACCTGCGTTCGCTCCAGTGTTACTTAATGTCGCGATGATTGCCGGTGCGCTATGGTTAACCCCTTATATGGCCGAGCCAATTATGGCTTTAGGTTGGTCTGTTGTCGCTGCAGGCTTCTTACAATTGGCGATTCAGATTCCAGAGCTATGGCGTAAAAAATTACTGATTCCACCGAAAGTTGACTTCAAACATGAAGGTGTTGATCGCATCATGAAGTTGATGCTGCCAGCGCTGTTTGGTGTCTCAGTGACGCAGATCAACCTACTGTTGAACACCATTTGGGCGTCTTTCATGCAAGATGGTTCAGTATCATGGCTGTATAGTGCTGAACGTATGACCGAGCTGCCTTTAGGTTTGATTGGGGTGGCCATTGGTACCGTGATTTTACCGTCATTGTCTGCACGCCATGCTGAACAGGATCAGGACAAATTCCGCCGTATGATTGATTGGGCGGCTAAAGTCATTATCTTGGTGGGTGTGCCTGCCAGTATTGCGCTGTTCATGCTTTCGACACCTATTATTCAGGCCTTATTTGAACGTGGTCAATTTAGCTTTGAAGATACACAAATGACTGCATTAGCATTGCAATGTATGAGTGCTGGTGTGATTTCATTCATGCTCATCAAAGTGTTTGCACCAGGGTTTTATGCGCAGCAAGATACAAAAACTCCAGTACGTGTAGGTTTAATGGCGGTCGCAGCCAATGCTATTCTTAACGTGGTGTTTATTGGGTTCTTTAAACTGATTGATTGGCATGCTGAGCATATGGCTTTGGCATTGGCATCATCGGGTTCCGCTTTAGTAAATGCAGGGATGCTGTATTTTTATTTACATAAGCGCAATATTTTCCGTTTTGGTGCGCATTGGAAAAAATTGGTGATTCAGTTTGCGATTGCCAATGCTGTGATGATTGCTGCACTGTGGTATGGCTTAACATGGTACAACGGTGATGTATCTGCGTGGATGCGTGTCGCGGAAGTGATCATCTTATGTGTGATTGGCATTGCTGCTTATGGGATTGCTTTAATTGCAACCGGCTTTAGACCTCGTCACTTAAAACCTTAAAGCTAAAACCTACAGCGTAATGCGTTTGACGTTGATGTAAAAAATAAGAGCCCATAGGCTCTTATTTTTTTGATTGAGACTCAAGATGATAAAAACATAGGTTTCTGATTCATGAGTCTGAGGGGAGTAATTTGTAGTTTAAAACGACATTGAATCAGTCACTCAGTCGCCTAAACTTTTCCTCGAGAGAGGAAACCAACAATTGCGAGAATGACTGCAATAACCAAAAGAATAACAGCAAAGTCTTTGGATAAGCCTGCAACACCACCAAAACCTAGCAGACTCGCAATCAATGCAATTACAGCGAAAATAATAGCCCAGCGGAACATAGTTTTATCTCCATGTGATTTTTTATTCTGTCTCATCAGTATAGGAGTCACAGAAAGCATGCTATGTATTCTTTTGTTTATTTAATGTTCAATATTCGGTAACTTAAACAAGGAATTTATGTGCGGGTTCAGTTAATATGCCTGCCACCTTCGTTGCGAGCGAGAAGATGACCGATACTCTACGCCCACATTTTTGGAAAAAGCATGCTTTGACTGAACTCACTCATTTGGAGTGGGAGTCCCTCTGTGATGGTTGCGGGCTGTGTTGTTTAATCAAGCTTGAAGATGAAGATACGCAAGAGGTGGCATACACCAAAGTGGCATGCAAACTTTTAGATTGTGAAACTGCCAGTTGTTCCGATTATCCAAATCGCAAATCACATGTTGCAGACTGCATACAGCTGACACCTGAACAAATTCACCAATTTCATTGGCTACCGCCGAGCTGTGCTTATCGTAGAATTTTTGAAGGTAAAGATTTACCGCGTTGGCATCATCTCGTGACGGGAAGTCGTGACAGTATTTTGAAGGCACGAAAGTCTGCCGCAGGGCGTTGCATCAGTGAAGAAGACGTCAACCCTGATGATATTGAAGATTATATTGTGCGTTGGGTACGCTAAAGGACATAGATACGCTCTATCTTGGGGCTAGAGTTGATCTTGTATCATGGCCAGAAAGTCTTGTTCTGACAGAACCTGAAAACCATGCTGTTTGAGGAGTGCTGTGGTTACTCCATAGCCTTCAATTTTTGTACGCGTAAAGGTGCCATCATAAATATAATGACTGCCGCACGACGGGCTACGATCTTTTAAGACCACCACATCAACCTTATGCAATTGGGCCAATTCCAATATGCGGTGGGCACCCGCGATAAATTCAGCACTGACATCTGTGCCCAAGACATCTTTGACTTGGGCTGTACCATTGAGCACATCAGTGGCTTGACCATTTTGAATTTCTGCAGGAAAACGTGGACAGCTAAGGCCGCCCATCATTTCTGGGCAGGCCGTAATGACTTGGTGAGTCTGCATCAGTTGGCAAATTGCTTGTTGTGTATTTGATTTGGCATCATAACGAACGGGTTGGCCTGCCAGACAGGCACTGACTAAATACTTCAGTGTCATCGTGTCTTGCTCCACAAGTTTTAGTGACTCAAAAGTTCCATCGCATGGTCATAACTGAGCGGACGATAAAAGTAAAAACCTTGTCCAGTATGACAATTACATTCTTTTAAGGTATCGACCTGTTCCGGTTTCTCTATACCTTCGACTAATATATTCAGGGAAACACTCGCACCAATTTGGGTAATCGCTTTGACAATGGCAAGTGCTGAACAGTCGGTATGCATGCGTTCCACAAAATTACGGTCTATCTTAATACAGTCGACAGGGTAATTACTCAAACGTGTTAATGATGAATGACCTGTACCAAAATCATCTAGAGAAATGTGTATGCCATGCTCTTTTAATAAATGGAGAGCGCGAATCACATAATTTGAGCCACGTTCTGACAGGCTTTGCTCGGTAATTTCGACCTCAATAATATCTGGTGATATACCAAACTGCTTTAAGCGATTTAGTAGTTTTTCCGCATAATCATCACGTAAAAATTCGACAGGTGCAGCATTTATTGAAATCGGTAGCGGTTGCAGTCCAAGTTCAATCCATTTTTGAATATCTTGAAAGATTTTAATTTGCATTGTTTCACTAATGCGTGAAGCCAATTCATAATCTTGAAATGCAGCAAAAATTTGAGAAGGTAATTGTAATTGTTGGTCTTTATCATACCAACGTAACAAGGCTTCAAAGCCGATAACTTGACTGTCAGAAAGACGAACTTTGGGCTGATAAAACGGAATAATTTGATTGGACTTAATCAAGCTGCGTGCAAGCGTTAATTGGCGAGTAGTATTTTCAAGGGTTTTTAACATAGTATGGTTGAACATTCGTATACCACCACGACCACTGCTTTTTAAATCATTTAGCGCAATATCAGCACATTTAAGTAAATTGGAGGTATTTTGTGCATCGCGTGGGTAGATCGCACAGCCAATACTCATACCAATATTGATACTTTGCCCATTATAGAAAATGGGCATGTCCATTTGCTGACAGGCGATGCTGGCAAAATTCTGTAATTGTTGTTGCGATTTTAAATTTGGAATAGAAATGGCAAATTCATCGCCACCTAAACGTGAAACTACAATATTTGTATCAAAACATTGCTGAAAATGCTGCCCAAGGGTATGCAGTAAATGGTCTCCTGCACTATGACCTAAGGTGTCGTTAATATGCTTAAAATAATCTAGATCGATTAATAACAAACCCAGTTGTTGCTGATGTTCTCGCGCCACTTTTAATTGGCTTTTAAATACTCGACTAAACGCACGGCGGTTTAATAAACCTGTTAAATCATCTTGTTCAATGATGCGTTGAAGTTTATTTTCTGCAAGTCGCTGTATCGTAATATCACGTGATACACAGAGGATTTCTTTGACTTGGCCATATTCGTTGAATACTGGGCTGAGCATATTATCCCAATAAGCCAAGGGTTCATCTGCTACTTGGCTCATGCCGACAAAGCGAGATATTTTACCTTCTTTGGCTTCGGCAAAAGCATTCAAACACGCGTCACGGACTTCTTCAGGCAGTAATTTATGCCAAGACATACCAAACTCAGTTTCAGTTAGAGGTACGCCCAGAGCTAAACATCCCGCGCGTTCATATGCAGAACTTGACCGTCTAGACTTAATAATTTTATACAGTCGACACTAGCATCTAACATTTGATTACGACTATTCAGTTTTTCTCGTAATTCAGCGAATTGATTATCTTGTAATTGTATATTCTTGGCTTGGGGCATTTTTTGAAATAAATTTATAGGTAGATCAATGCCTTGTTGAACTTGAACGATTCGCTTTTGCTTTGTTGATTGCTTCATACAATCTGTCCAATTGGGTCAGGCAAGTCTAAAATGGGATATCTTGCCGATGATACTTTAATTTGATCAATAAGGGCTAGGATGTCTTGTTACATTATAGTTAACATTCGCCTAAGCTTTTTTACATGCAAGATACTTAAATAACGACATTAAACCACCCTCCTAAATTGAATACCGAATAAAGCAAAGATTCTGCCAAGGCAGTGTTAGAATAGAAAAAACGTCCCCAATTGCCGGAAACGAAATAATAAGATGTCAGACAGCCAAATTCCTCTTCCTGAACGCATGCGTCCTCATGATTTATCTCAAATTATTGGACAAGATCACCTTTTGGGTGAAGATGCACCGTTACGCCAGATGATTGACCAAGGGCATTTGCCATCGATTATTTTTTGGGGACCTCCGGGTGTAGGTAAAACCACGATTGCATTGTTGTTGGCGCAGGCTGTTGACCGACCATTTATTAGTTTATCTGCGCTCAATACTGGGGTGAAAGAGTTACGTGAAATCATCGCCGATGGTGGAGATTTATTGACACCTGTGGTGTTTATTGATGAAATTCATCGTTTTAATAAGTCACAACAAGATGCATTACTGAATGCAGTTGAAAAGGGCAAAATTACCCTGATTGGTGCAACCACAGAAAACCCTTCATTTGAAGTTAATAATGCCTTATTGTCGCGTTGTCAGGTCTATACCTTAAATGCTCTGGATAATGACGCAATTCAGCGCTTATTGGATCAAGCGATTCAGCAAGATTCGTTTTTAAAAGAGCGTTATATTCAAATCGAAGAATATGAAGCTTTATTTCAATTTGCCGCAGGTGATGCTCGTAAAGCATTAAATCTTTTAGATTTAATCGCCAGTACGTTTGAGCCAGACTTAGAAAATATCATTAACAATGCGGTGGTGGTCAAAGTTGCGCAGCAAAATATTGCACGCTATGACAAATCGGGCGAACAGCATTATGATTTAGTTTCGGCTTTTATTAAGTCGATTCGAGGCAGTGATCCAGATGCCGCTTTGTATTGGATGGCTCGAATGCTCAAAGGTGGTGAAGATCCTGTTTTTATTGCCCGTCGTATGTTGATTGCGGCATCTGAAGATATTGGCAACTCAAATCCAAATGCTTTACTGTTGGCTGGAGAATGTTTCCGATCTGTGCAGGCAATTGGTATGCCTGAGTGTCGAATCATTTTGGGGCAATGTGCGGTGTATTTGGCAACCAGTGCTAAAAGTAACAGCACTTATTTGGCCATCAACAAAGCCTTAGATTTGGCAGAAAAAACCTCGAATCTACCTGTGCCACTACATTTGAGAAATGCACCAACCAAATTGATGAAAGAGCAAGGCTATGGCGTGGACTATTTATATCCACATAATTATCCTGAGCATTTTGTCATGCAGGATTATATGCCGCCTGAACTGAAAGGCACTAAGCTGTATGAGTCTGCACGTAATAAACGTGAAGTTGAAGGTGAGCGTTTGCAGCAACGACGTTGGATGCAACAACAGCAACAATGATTTGAATGATCATAATGGCAAGGCGCTTCGGCGCCCTTTTTTATGTCTATTTCATGCAAAAAAAGCCCAACTCAAGGCGAGCTGGGCTGAAAAAATAGGATGTCTTTGGGGAGATACATCCTAGAGGGTAGATGGAAAATCTGGTCGGTATACACATTGGAAACTTATAGATCCTAGTGCTGCCTGGTATGTAGCTATCTTAGTGTGAACTTGGGTAAATGTGAAACAGAGGATTTTTATGGTTAACATTTGTTTTTTCGATCATGGATTAATCGAGTAATATTTCATTAAAAAACCGAGCTAAAGAGCTCGGTTTTTCAAATCGATGAACGACTTAGATATCAGAAAGGTCGATACCTAAACGTGCAGCAACTTCTTCATACGCTTCAACCACACCGCCTAAACCTTGACGGAAACGGTCTTTGTCGAGTTTTTTCTTAGTGTCTTTGTCCCATAGACGGCAGCCGTCTGGAGAGAATTCATCACCCAATACGATACGGTCGTGGAACACGCCAAATTCAAGTTTAAAGTCAACAAGCAGCATGTTGCCTGCATCGAATAGACCTTTAAGTACTTCGTTTACTTTATAAGTCAATTCTTTCATTTGAGCGAGTTGTTCTGCAGTCGCCCAACCTAATGCAATCGCTTGTGATTCATTCACCATTGGGTCGCCTAACGCATCGTCTTTGAAGAACAATTCGAAAGTTGGCGGAGTAAGTTCTTTACCTTCTTCAACGCCTAAACGACGGCAAAGTGAACCTGCTGCATAGTTACGAATTACGCACTCTACAGGAACCATGGTTAATTTTTTCACTAAAACTTCAGTTGGAGAAAGAAGTTTTTCGAAATGAGTTTCGATACCAGCCGCAGCCAATTTCTCCATGATAAAGGCGTTAAAACGGTTGTTCACCTTACCTTTGCGATCCAGTTGTTCAATTTTTTCACCGTTGAATGCAGAAGCATCGTCACGGAAAACTAGGATGAGGTGGTCAGAACTATCTGTTTCATAAACAGATTTAGCTTTACCAGTATAGAGCAAGGTTTGTTTTAACATGAGGGAACCTTTTTCGAGAAAAAATGCCTAGTACGACTAGGCTGGCCAATTTTGGTAAATCTGAGCTAACAGATCTGCAGCTTTTTCTTTGTCTGCAAAACTGTTATCGGCATTGAACACAGCGATGTTATTGCTTGAACCTACAGAAGAAAGTCTTAAAACATAGGTCTGCTGATCGACCTTGACGGTTACTTCGTAACGGTTTTTGCTCTGACCAACAATGGTATGGTTAAGGCTGCTGAGGGTAGCAAGTGTGTATTGCCAAATTGTAGCAGAATTTCCTTCAACTTTGATCAGTGGATTTTGATTTCCATCCACCAATAGTTGAGGGCGGCTAATATTTGTACTGTCTGTTGAGGAATCTGCGACGACATTATTTTTTCCGCGGCTGGACGCGGAAGGGCATAGCGATTGCCACGCTTATTTTCAAGCTTTGGTGCATGCTCAATTGCTAGCGGGTCAACTGATGGAGCAGGATACAAAGGCGTTGCAGGACGAACCATTGACCCTTCAGGGTATTTCAGCGGTTCAACATCTGTGGTTTGTTTATAGTCCAGTGTGCCATTATTAAAGGCAAGTGAACTACAACCGGCTAATGTAAATACTGAAAGTGCCAGGCTAAGTCCTAAACGTAATTGCATGATGTTTGCTCTTCTTTATTTGATAACGCCCGCAGTGATGAGTGCTTCACGAAGCGGAGTACGATATTGTTCTGCAAGGGGTGTTAATGGTAAGCGAATGCCTGTTTCAATCAGGTTCATCTCATGAAGTGCCCATTTCACAGGAATTGGGTTCGATTCGCAAAATAAAATTTGATGTAAATTTGCAACAGTATTGTTTTGTTGCTCGGCTTGGACTGCGTCACCCGCCAAAGCGCTTGCACACACTTCGCTCATTTCTTTTGGCGCCACGTTCGCAGTAACCGAAATGTTGCCTTTAGCACCTAAACCCATTAACTGATAAGCCGTTGCATCATCACCTGAGTACACCACCATATCTTTGCCTTTAAGGCCTTCAATGAGTTCTTGACCACGAGGAACATCGCCAGTGGCGTCTTTAATGCCCACGATTTGTGGAATATCAGCAAGACGGATCACGGTGTCGTTGTGCATGTCTACACCGGTTCGGCCAGGTACATTGTACAAAATTTGAGGTAAATCAACAGCTTCAGCAATCGCTTTGTAGTGTTGATACAGGCCTTCTTGGGTAGGTTTGTTATAGTATGGTGTAACTAATAATGCCGCATCTGCACCTAATTCTTTGGCTTCTTTGGTGAGTTCAATTGCTTCGTGGGTTGAGTTTGCACCTGTGCCGGCAATAATTGGAATGCGTTTGTTCGCCACACGGATGATTTCTTTGATCACCTGAGTGTGTTCGGCCATGCTCAAGGTAGAAGCTTCACCTGTAGTCCCTACAGCAACAATACTGTTAGTGCCTTGCTTTATATGCCACTCAACCAGCTTCTCGAGGCTCTTCCAATCTACGCTGCCATCTTCAAACATTGGGGTGACGATTGCGACAATTGAACCTTGAATGGTCTGAGCTTGCTGAGTCATTTTGAAAAGCTATCCTATTTGTCCATCCGACAAGATGAAATATTGATTTCTGGATGGTTTCGAATTTTGATTTGTAGCATGTTCATTGGGCTATACCCAAATTGAATAATGCTTACGCAAATTATGACTGATCAAACGCATAAGAACAATATGCTTTGGTCAAAGCCATAAAATTCTTTATACAAATCAAACTTAAAACAATCAAGTGTAAAATAGCGGTTTTTTTGCAGCCTGAAAATTGTTCAGCAAGGGCTGAATCTTGAAAATGTGTTATTCAATCGAGAGGGTTGGCATGGTTGATGGGATTGATTAAATCATCAGCAAAAGGTTGATCTATGTGTATTCCGTGCTTTTTAATCAGAATTTAAGATTAAATAACAATGACTAAAGATTTAAAAACTATATCAATTCGCTCGGGTTTTATTACAAATGATTGTTAAAAACTTGGGTAATAATCTTTTTTATATCTAATAGAAATAGACATGTTTTTATGAGTGTTTAAAAAGATCGCTTGATTTGACTGTTCATTGCACGATTCATATTTTTTTATTTTAAATTTTTAATTGTTTTTACGACTTTGTGACTTAAAGCACAAAAACTATTACACCATGCACGTAATCCAATTTTGGACGAAAGGCTTCAACTTATTGGTAGTTATATCCTTTATAAGGCTCAGCGATGATGCGACTTAATTTGAACGCTGATGACAACAAGGATTCTCCAATGGAAAAGTCAGATAATAAGCATGCTATTGTCACGGTAGCAATCTGCTTCCTTATTGCCGTAATCGAAGGTCTGGATATTCAGGCTGCAGGTATTGCAGCAGCAGGGATTCGTGAATATTTCGGGCTGGATAGCTCGCAGCTAGGGGTGTTTTTTAGTGCCGGTATTTTAGGATTATTACCTGGTGCTTTGTTGGGTGGTCGGATTGCAGACCGAATGGGCCGTAAAAAAGTATTAATTTGGTCTACGGGGATGTTCGCCATCTTTACCTTATGTACGGTATGGGTAAATAGCTTTCATAGCTTACTCGCTGTACGTTTTCTTGCAGGTGCAGGTTTAGGTGCAGCAATGCCAATTTTAATTACCTTGGCATCTGAAGCGGTAACGCCACAAAATCGTGGTCGTGCAGTCGGTTTGATGTACTGTGGTATGCCTGTGGGTGCGGCAATCTTGTCATTAGTTGCAATGACGGACTTCGGTGCAAACTGGAAAAATATTTTCTATTTAGGCGGTTTATTACCGATTGTTGTGATTCCATTGATGATTTGGTTCCTGCCCGAATCGCGTGAATTCTTGAAAGCCAAAGATCAAGCGGTTCAAGCGACCGCCAATGGCGAAGTGCAACAAGGTGCTTTCAAAAACCTCTTTAACACAGAAAACCGTTTACGTACTTTCTCAATTTGGGTGAGCTACTTCTTCACCTTGATGGTGGTGTACATCATGTTGAGCTGGTTACCGTCGTTGTTCACCGAACTCGGTTTCACTCGTAAAGATGGTGCAACTGCGCAGTTCTACTTCATGGTGAGTGCAACCATTGGTACGATCATTTTAGGTATGTTGACTGACCGTTGGAAGAAAGCTTATGTGATCATTTTGATGTACGGCGGTATTTTGGCAGGTCTATTTGCGCTGAATGGTGCAGGTTCATTGACTCAAATGTACATGGCGTCAGCTTTAGTCGGTGCATTCGTGATTGGTTGCCAAGGTGTATTGTATGCCTTCGGTGGTATCGTGTATCCAACACAGTTACGTGGTACGGGTGTTGGTGTAGCTTCAGCCGTTGGTCGTGTCGGTGCAATGTTAGGCCCTGCAATTGCGGGTCAGTTATTGGCAGCAGGTTTTGGTGCGGCAGGGGTGATTACCGCGGCAATTCCATGTATCGCAATCTCTGCAATATTTATGTTGTTATTGGTACGTCGTATTCCATCATAAGGAACATGCCATATCAAAAAAAGCCCGCATATTGCGGGCTTTTTTATGGCGACAATAGAAGTCGCACTAATGCTTTAAGCCAAGATAAATAAACGTATTTGATGTAAAAATACAGCAGAATGAAAAAATAAAAAATCAACGTAGAGGGGCTATGTCAGCAAGAAAACTGGTCGCAATTTTTAAAGTTGATCAACGTGAATTTAGTTTGTATCTACATCAATACGAATTTATTTTGGAACTCAAACCTGTATTTCAAAGACATCGCCAACATCCGAGAAAAAATGCGTGGTTGGCCTTTGCCGATGAACCTACCCTAGAAGATGTTGCTGAAAATATTAATGCATTTGAGGTCATGCAACAGACACGCAGCCATTTATTAAAATATATCTTTAAACATCAACCGCGATATTTTTATTTTCATGCTTCGACTCGGCGAAAAGCCCGTATTTACCCACGATTTGCACAGCGGCTGGTTGAGCATTTGCCCAAGTATCGGTATTGTCAGGAAGGACAGTCATTTTATTTTTACGCACAGGACTGAATACTAAGGCTTTTAAAATATGAGCGAATCAGTAGAGTCGCCGATAATGCATGACAACGGATGGAGAGATATGCAAAAAAATACAGCGCTGATTGTGGTCGATGTACAAAATGGTTTTACCCCGGGTGGTCAGTTGGCTGTTGCCAATGCCGATCAAATTATTCCAGGGATTAATCAACTGGGGCAATACTTTACGAATATTGTGCTGACTCAAGATTGGCATCCAGCCGACCATATCTCTTTTGCTGAAAATCATCCTGAGCATGTACCTTATGACAGCATAGAGTTGAGTTATGGGGCGCAAGTACTGTGGCCGACGCATTGTGTACAAGGCACACAGGATGCCGAATTGCATCCTGATTTAAATTTACCAACGGCGCAGCTGATTATCCGTAAAGGTTTTCATCAGCATATCGACAGCTACTCTGCTTTTATGGAAGCGGATCAGAAAACTTCAACAGGTTTGGCGGGCTATTTGCGCGAACGTGGTATTGATACAGTCTTTGTGGTGGGCATTGCCACGGATTTCTGTGTTGCATGGACGGCAATGGATGCACGTAAGCTTGGTTTTGAAACTTTTGTGATTGCTGATTTGACCAAAGGGATCGATTTACAGGGTTCTTTACAGCATGCATGGCAAGACATGTTGGCGAATGGGGTGAAGCGTATTTACCTGAAAGATATTGTGCAGCAGCATGCACAGGCATTATCTTTGGCATGACCCAGTGGGCTCAGTTGAGAAAAGGCACAAGGGTGTGCCTTTTTTTGTCCCTGTATTTAAATGGAAGATGCCTATGTCGGCTTTCTTAAAATTCACTCAATTTGTGCAGAAAACATTTGCGATTTGGGTGGTGCTGTTTGCAGCGCTCGCCATGTTTTTTCCTGATGTATTTGTTTGGTTAAAAGCATATATCCCATGGATGCTAGGCATCATTATGTTGGGTATGGGCATGACCATGACACTGCAAGATTTTAAAAGTGTATTGCAAAGTCCTAAAGCTGTGATGATCGGGGTTTTGGCACAGTTTATTGTGATGCCGGGATTGGCATTTTTCTTGTGTAAATTATTACAACTGCCGACAGAAATCGCGATCGGGGTCATTCTTGTCGGTTGCTGTCCGGGTGGAACGGCTTCTAATGTCATCACCTATATGGCAAAAGGTAATACCGCATTATCTGTTGCCTGTACCTCTGTTTCGACATTACTCGCCCCGGTTTTAACCCCTGCGATTTTCTATTTGCTGGCAAGCCAATGGATTGAAATTAATGCGGCATCGATGTTGGTTTCAATTTTACAAGTGGTTTTATTTCCGATCATTGTGGGGTTAATGATTCGAACTGTCTTTAAGCACCGAGTGGATGCCTATATACAGGTCATGCCACTGGTTTCTGTTGTGGCAATTGTGGCGATTGTGGCGGCAATCATTGCGGGTAGCCGAACACAGATTTTGCAATCAGGTTTACTGATTCTTGGGGTAGTGGCCTTACATAATGGCTTGGGCTATCTATTGGGCTTTTGGGCCAGCCGCCTATTTAAATTACCCTATGCAGACTGTAAAGCAGTATCAATTGAAGTCGGGATGCAAAACTCAGGTTTAGGTGTGGCATTGGCGGCGACCCATTTTGCCGTTTCACCTTTGACCGCTGTGCCGAGTGCGATTTTTAGTTTGTGGCACAATATCTCGGGTCCTGCACTGGCAACCTATTGGGCAGCACGGACGAGTGAGCCCAAAGCATCGGAACAAGACAAGCCTGTGCAATAAACAAAAAAATTCAGTAATAGAGGGTAATCTCCCTCTTTTTTTATGTCGAAAATAAATTTTACGATTTGATGAACACGGCTTTAGGGAATTGCATGCTTTTTTAATTGATTAATGCTATTTGTAACATAAGTGTCATCTCCGCTGCCTAACATGCCGGCAACCACTTTAGATATAGACTGTTTCAAGCAGCATTGAGAGGGTATGCAACATTTTCAGCATTCATCAGAGACCTATTATAATCGTGAATTGTCGCTTTTAGATTTTAATCGGCGGGTCTTGGCTCAGGCACTTGATTCAAGTTTACCGTTACTTGAACGCTTAAATTTTCTTATCATTTTTTCACGCAATTTAGATGAATTCTTTGAAATTCGCATTGCGGGGCTGATGAAACAACGAGATTTGAATGCGATTGCACGGACGCCAGATGCCATTCCGACTGAAGTGGTCTTAGATGAACTTTCCCAAGTGATTCATGACACGGTTGCAGAGCAATACCAGACCCTCAATCATGCTGTATTGCCTGCATTACAAAGTGAAGGCATTCGCTTTATTCAATTTAAAGATATTTTAGAAAAACATCGGGCGTGGATTAGCCATTATTTTAGTAAAGAAGTTCAACCAGTTTTAACACCAATTAGCTTAGATCCATCGCATCCGTTTCCACGCTTGGTCAATAAAAGCCTCAACTTTATTGTGAGTCTAGAAGGCAAAGATGCCTTTGGTCGTGCCATTGAAATGGCAATTGTGCCTGCGCCACGCTCATTGCCGCGTTTAATCAAAATGCCCGCCGAGGTTGAAGGCAGTGCAGAGACACAAATTTTCCTGACCGCCATTATTCAGCAACACATCAATGACCTATTTCCGGGGATGAAAGCGACGGGCTGTTATGCCTTTCGAGTGACACGCAATGCAGATTTAGTTCTGGCTGAAGATGTGGATGACTTGGCGGTGGCATTAAAAGATGAATTGTCTTCACGGCGTTTTGGTCGGGCAGTTCGCTTAGAAATTGAAGATGATTGTCCGCAAAGCATTATTGATTATTTGTTAGATGAATTTGATTTGAGTGAGCAGGAGCTCTATCGCATTGACGGCCCGATCAATTTATCGCGTCTCAGTACCAGTTTTAATCGACCTGAACTGAAATATCCGGTCTATACACCGATTATTCCTAAAGTTTTTCGTAAACAAACCGCGATTTTTGATGTATTAAAAACACAAGATGTGTTGTTACATCATCCATTTGACTCCTTTCAACCGGTCATCAACTTATTACGTGAAGCTGCAAAAGACCCTCAGGTATTAGCCATTAAGCAGACGCTCTATCGTAGTGGGCCAGATTCGGACATCGTACAAGTTTTAGCGGAGGCGGCACGCAACGGCAAGGAAGTAACCGCCGTCATCGAACTTCGGGCGCGGTTTGATGAAGAATCCAATATTACCGTGGCCAATATATTGCAAGAAGCTGGGGCTGTCGTGGTGTATGGCATTGTGGGCTATAAAACCCATGCCAAGATGATTTTGATTGTGCGCCGTGAAAATAATCAGCTGTTACGCTACGCCCATTTGGGAACAGGTAATTACCACGCAGGCAATGCGCGGATGTATACCGATTATGGCCTGATGACGACGCATCCCGATATTTGCGAAGATGTGCATCGTATGTTTCAGGAATTGACCGGTATGGGCAAGATGGCGAAGCTGAAAGCCTTACTGCATGCACCATTTACCCTGCATACTGAATTACTGAAACTGATTGAACAGGAAATTGTTGCCGCACAAGCGGGAAAATACGCAAGAATTATTGTGAAGGTCAATGCACTCACGGAACCGCAACTGATTGCTGCTTTGTATCGTGCATCGCAAGCAGGGGTAACTGTAGATTTAATTATCCGTTCGATTTGTTGTTTGATTCCTCAGGTCAAAGGGATGTCTGAGAATATTCATGTGAGATCTATCGTCGGACGCTTCTTAGAGCATACTCGAGTGTATTATTTTGAGCATGCAGGCGAAAAACGATTGTACTGTGCCAGTGCCGATTGGATGGGACGTAACTTATTTTCACGGGTCGAAACCTGTTTTCCCATTTTGGAAAGCCGTTTGAAAAAACGCATTATGAAAGATTGTTTACTTAACTATTTGGAAGATAATCAAAATGCATGGGAAATGCAGTCGAATGGGCAATGGGAGAAAGTCGCGGTTGAAGCAGGTACCGAACCGCATAACGCGCAAAAATATTTGATTGCACAGAAAATTTCGACTGTTTAAGACAAAAAATCCCGACTTAAGTCGGGATTTTTGATTTCGCTCAAACCTTTACGAGGCTTTTGACTGTTTGGATTTTAAAATTTCAGTTCTGAAGTTTTGAGCCAATTCAGCGGCATCACTGTCCATCCCATTGAGCATAAATGCGTGACGAGTGAGCACATTGGTCGGATTTGGCAAACTGACCAATTGGAAATGATCTGAAATCTCTTTGAGCAAAGTTGTCGGCACATGAATGGCACTTTCTTTGGCAACCAATTGTTGGACTAAACGTTCAGCCGCTTGTACAGAAGACAATTGCATGGCTTCGACAGAGCTTGAAATTGCACTACGGGTTTGTAAAACGAAACGTTTTTCTTCACGGTATCGTTTATATAAAACATCTGAAAGCAATTGGAATACTGAGCTGATCATGGTGAGGCAACGCAGCGCATCTGGAGTGTCAGCGGTCATGCTGATGGTTGCGCCATGTTCATCAAACTTATGTACCGTACTGATGTCAGAACTGTTCAATTTATAATGTTGAACACAGAGTTCTGTGGTTTTATTTAAGAAAATTTGGCAGAGATTAAAATACGGCACAGACACGGTTTTGTTGACGCTATCGAGCAGCTGTTTCGGATCATAAAATTGAATATTTAATGCCAAGCTGTTGCTGTCGAGAACCACTGGTTTCATGTCTTTATGCTGTTTTGCTTTGGCTTGCGCATTTTGCTGCGCTTGAGCAATCGCCACAGCGGCATTATGTTTTTCTTGTTCTAAGGCCTGCGCTAGCGTTTGAATTTCATGTTTTAGACGTGATTCATTGTTGATTCGCGCTAAATATTCAGTACGACTAGGGCGAGCAATGGCACGATACGCTAACCACAACAAGCCATGTAGGAATAATGAAAATAGAATCGCGGCCCATTGCGTACGTAAGATTTCACCAATACTTGGTTTAATTAAGGTGATTTCAACTGTTCCGACTTTCTTTTCGTTTTGCAGCGCATCACGAACAAAGATTTCACCGTCACGGGTTTTGGTCAAACCGCCTGTAGCCAAAACTTGATTATTGGCATTTAAAATGCGGATGGAAGCCACGCTCGGGTTGGTTGCATAGCGGTCAGCGAGTAAGGCTAATGATACGGTATTGGCCGGCTCAAGCTCAGATAGGCTGTCTGTAACCAATTGACTGGTCATCAGTTGTCCCTGACTGGCACGGTTTTCGTTCAGTTGGTGGGTTGTTGCCAATACCAATAAAAAGGTATGCAAAGCAAAACAAACTACTAATAGGCTAGCAAATAGCCCTTGTCTAGGCGCATTCAACGTAAACTTCCAAGGCAATTCTATTCAATTTAGATTATGATTCTTACATTAGTTGTAGCTCAGACCCGAGTCAATTCATGCGAGAAATCATTCTTATATCACTTTTAGGACCTGACCAACCTAATCAATTTACACGATTAATGCAGGTTTTGTCCGCACATTCCTTACAGATTTTAGATGTCGGACAAGCAGTCATCCACAATCAGCTGACTTTAGGTATTGTTGTTTCGTCGGAAGACCAGACTGCGACAGCATTAGCCATGAAGGAGATGTTGATTTTAGCACATGATATTGGCTTAACTGTGCGCTTTAAACCAATCTCTACAACAGAATATCAACAATGGGTAAATGAGGGAGGCCGCACACGCTATATCGTTACGGCACTTGCGCCAGAATTACAGGCATCTCATTTACAGGCAGTTACAAATATTGTGTCGAGCCAAGGCTTCAATATCGAAACTGTGACTCGTTTATCTGGCCGTCCTGAGTTAGATGGATCAAGCGAAGGTCCACGCCGTGCCTGCGTTCAATTTGGTTTAAAAGGCCAAATGTTGGATGCCACTGCAATGCGTGCAGCATGTTTACGTCTATCTACCGAACTTGGGGTAGATGTTGCTGTTCAAGAGGACAATGCTTACCGTCGTAATCGTCGTTTGGTCTGCTTTGATATGGACTCGACGCTGATTGAGCAAGAAGTAATTGATGAATTGGCAATTGAAGCGGGTGTTGGCGCTCAAGTGGCTGAAATCACTGAACGTGCTATGCAAGGTGAACTTGATTTCCAACAAAGTTTCCGTGCACGTGTGGCACTGCTCAAAGGTATGGATGCTTCGGTATTGCCTAAGATTGCAGAACGTCTGACCATTACAGAAGGTGCGGAACGTCTGATTTCAACGCTGAAATCACTGGGATATCGCACAGCTATTTTGTCAGGTGGTTTTCAGTATTTTGCTGAATACTTACAAGCAAAACTGGGTATCGATGAAGTCCATGCCAATGTACTAGACGTCCAAGATGGCGCGGTAACGGGTGAAGTCAAAGGTCATATTGTGGATGGTGCTCGCAAAGCCTTCTTATTGACTCAAATTGCTGAAGAAATGGGCATTTCATTAGAACAAGCCATTGCTGTCGGTGATGGTGCGAATGACTTACCTATGTTGTCATTAGCTGGTTTAGGCGTTGCTTTCCGTGCGAAACCTTTGGTGCGTCAAAATGCCAATCAAGCCATTTCAAGCGTGGGTTTAGATGGTGTTCTTTACCTGCTTGGTGTGCATGATAAAGATTTAAATCGCGCTTAAAACCATTTAATTCATACAAAAAAACGCAGCCAAAAGGCTGCGTTTTTTTTATGCCAAAAATTCCGCTCATCCGATGAAAGGTAGAAGAAAATTGTCGATAAAAACAACGATTAACAGCATTCGAAAAATTATTTTTTTTAGCCTAAAACCAGCTGTTTTTTTTGTAATGACACTCGAAACGAGATGTCATCATTGTTCTAGAAATTCTTTAAAAAGAAAAAATGTAATGACAAAATAATGTTGCGACAAGGTGTGTCGCATGAACAAAAAACGAGACTTTTTTTATGCAAAAAACTCAGCATAATGCTTGCAAGAGATTGAGATCGACCAAATCTATTTACTGAAGATACAGTAGTGAGACGGCTCAGCATCCTGTAAGACAAGAGATGTCAGTTGTCAAATGACGGAGGTTTTTATGTTAACAGCGAATTTAGCAACAATCGTTGGCCTGAGCTTGGTATCGGCGGCTGTGATTGCTGTTTTCTTCTCGCCTTATCGTCGCTGGTTAAGTTTTATGCTGGCGGGGATGCTGGTGTGGGGACTCATAGAAGTGATTCGATTTGGCACACAAACCATGTTTGAATTATCAGTGACTTATAGTTATTTAACGGCATTAATGGCCGCAATGGTGGTATTCACTTTAGTATTGTTACGTGAAGACCGCCGTGCAGAGCGTGCGATGGCAAAGCGCCAATGTATAGAGCACACGCCTGTATATGATGAAGAACAGCAATGTTCGAGCCGATAAGTGCCAGAACAAAATTTCAATAAAAATGCGCCTGAGGGCGCATTTTTTTATGAACGTATTAGTCCGATTTGAGATACAAAGCCTTACTTCTCAAAAGCCAAGTTATGGTAGGATGAAGCCAGTCAATTTTCCAACAATTACAATAGGCTTTAAGTCATGAAACTATCATCAATTCCTGTCGTAAAACTACCTTTAGTTGATGTCAGTACGGATCCACTTGATTTACTCGTGGCAGGTTTAGCGCTTCGTATGAAACAGCTTGCACGTACTAGCCCTAAATTCATTGAATTGGTTCATGAACGTCAATTCCGTATTCAAATCGGTACAGATTTGGGTGTTGCACGTCAAATTATTGTAAATAATGGACAGATTGATACTGTTTCAGGCGATGCTGAAAAAGCAGACTTTATTTTGCAATTTGCGGACAGTGAACAGGGCGTGAAAACCCTAATGAAAGGTGACCCCACTGCATTCATGACGGGTATGCAAAATGGCAGTATTAAAATGGAAGGTGATTTTGGTTTACTGGTTTGGTTTAACCAAGTGGCGAAGTTAATTCCACCTAAACTTCCAAAACCGGTTAAAGAAAAAATCAAAATCGCACGTGCGTTTATTAAAGAGAAAACCGGTAAATAAATTTAATTTTCATTGAAATTTAACGCTTTTTTGGTAACAATACCTCCGCTTTTTAGGGGGTATTTTTATGAAAAAATTAATTACATCGGGTTTAATTGCCGCATCATTAACAATGACAGGTTGTGCAAGCATTATTTCGGGGTCAACTCAAACTTTAACGTTTAAGTCAGTGCCAGATGAAGCATCGATTTCGATTACAAATAAAGCTGGAGAAAAAGTACATACTGGCATCACACCTGCAACTGTAACTTTAAAACGCGGTACAGGATATTTTAAACCAGCAGCTTATGAAGTAACGTTCAAAAAAGATGGTTTTCAAACAAAAACTGTGCAGGTAACAGGGACAGTAAATGGTTGGTATGTAGCCAATATTATTTTTGGCGGACTTATTGGTTTATTAATTGTTGATCCAGCTACTGGTGCAATGTATACATTGAATCCCGCTGATGTAAATGCTGTTCTAGACGCAAATCAAACAACAACGTCAAAGAAAAATGATCAGTCATTAACAGTCATGCTTGTGAAAGATATCCCTGTGGAAGTAATGCAACGTGCAAAACTGATTACAACCATTTAAGACCGTATTATTCTAGCTTGTGAAAAGCCCTCAAAAGAGGGCTTTTTTTAATGCTTCAGTGGTTATTCAACTTCTAAATTAAAGGTCACTGGACCGTCATTGACCAAATGCACTTTCATGTCGGCAGCAAAGATACCTGTTTGTACATGGTCATATTGGCTCTTGGTGTAATCGACCAGCTGTTCATACAGTGCTTTGGCATCGCTTGGCGGCATGGCAGGGCCAAAATCAGGGCGCAGGCCTTTTTGCGTTTGTGCCATCAGAGTAAATTGAGACACTAAGAGGATACCGCCGCCAGCTTGACTGACATTCCAGCCCATCTTGCCTTGTTCATCATCAAAAAAACGGTATTTCAAGATCTTATCGATCAGTTTTTTGCCCTTTTCTAAATCGTCAGCTTTACCAAGTCCTAAAAACACTAAAATACCGTGATTGATTTCACCCGTGATCTCACCATCGACCACCACTTTGGCTTCCAAAACACGTTGTAACAAGGCCCGCATAAATTCTTCCGAGTAGAAAATTGAACATAGGGCAGGGATTGTAGCAAAGACAGCATTCTTTCGAAGCGATGTTTAGAAAATTTTGGGCTCAACCATTTGAAAATGAACTGTATATTTTTTATGAATCCAATAATGCGATTGAATTTATGAAAATAATCTGTTTTATCTATTTATTAAATATCAGTATCTTTGCGGGGCAGGAAAGGTATTTAACAGAGAGATTAAGACGATGTTTAAGCGTTCTTTATTGGTTGCGATGTTAGCAACAGCAACAGCGGCGACTCAAGCAGCGCCATTAACTAAAGACAATGGTGCACCAGTAGGTGACAACCAAAATTCTATTACAGCAGGTCCTAACGGTTCTGTATTACTACAAGATGTTCAACTCATCCAAAAATTACAACGCTTTGGCCGTGAGCGTATTCCTGAGCGTGTAGTACATGCGCGTGGTACAGGTGCTTATGGTGAGTTCGTTGCAACTAAGGACTTATCAGATTTAACCGTTGCTTCGCTTTTCAAAGCGGGGACTAAAACACCGGTATTCTTACGTTTCTCGACTGTAATTCACGGTAAACATTCTCCAGAAACTCTACGTGACCCGCACGGTTTCGCGATCAAGTTCTATACGCAAGAAGGCAACTGGGATTTAGTGGGTAACCAAACTCCAGTCTTCTTCATTCGTGATGCAATTAAATTCCCTGACTTCATTCACGCAATGAAGCCAAGCCCAATTGACAACGTTCAAGACGCGAACCGCGTATTTGACTTCTTGTCTAGCCAACCATGGGCAACCAACATGTTGACTTATGTGTATGGTAACCAAGGTGTTCCAACTAGCTACCGTGAGCAAGATGGTTTCGGTGTACACGCATTCAAACTGTACAACGACAAAGGCGGATATAAATACGTGAAGTTCAACTTCCGCTCTAAACAAGGCGTGAAAGGTCTGAACGTTAAAGAAGCGATGGAGCTGCAAGGTAAAGACTTCAACCACTTAACCAACGATCTTTACAAAAACATCAACGCGGGCAACTTCCCGAAATGGGATCTTTACATCCAAGTGTTAGATCCTAAAGATCTCAACAGCTTTGATTTTGATCCGCTAGATCCAACTAAAATCTGGCCAACGAACTTAGTTCCAGAAACTAAAGTGGGTACATTGACGCTGAACCGTATGCCGAAAAACTTCTTCCAGGAAACGGAACAAGTGGCATTGGCTCCAGGTAACTTAGTCCCAGGTATCGAGCCATCAGAAGACCGTCTGCTGCAAGGCCGTATCTTTTCTTACTCAGATACACAAATGTACCGTTTAGGTGCGAACCACCAACAAATTCCAGTCAACCGTCCATTAGTTGCTGTAAACAACAACAACCAAGATGGTTACATGAATGTTGGCGGCACTTCATCAAATGTGAACTACGAGCCAAGCCGTATTGAGCCAAAACCAGCGACTGCGAAAGCGCGTGCGGTTGAAACACCGCTTTCTGGCACAGTTCAGCAAAAAGGCGTGAAAGAGCAAAACTTCAAGCAGGCGGGTGAGCTTTATCGTTCATACTCTGCGAAAGAGAAAGAAAACTTAATCATGAACTTGGCGGCTGACCTTGGCAACGTGAAAGATTCGGAAACGAAACACATCATGTTGTCTTACTTCTATAAAGCAGATGCAGACTACGGTACACGTATGACTAAAGCAGTAAACGGTAACCTTGCAACTGTAAAAGCTAAAGCAGCACAACTGAAAGACTAATTTCGATCAGTCTGAAGGATTGGTAACTAGGGTCTAGAACGTTACCTCAAAAAAGTCCTATGAAGCTCCATACCTTTCCTGCACCCTAGGGGGAGTTTCATAGGCACTCCTTAAATATTCATTTTTATGAAATGAATTATTTCTAATTCAATTCTACATTCGATTTCTGTTGGAGTTCATCATGAAAGTTATGCAACATTTGACTTTAGCCAGTCTTCTAGCGTTTGGTTCCGCATTCGCAAACGTGGCAATCGCGGAAGATATCTCCCCCGCTAAAGCAACTGCAAGCGATCAGATGACCTCACAACAGGAATTGATCGCAATTTTCTTTGCTGCAGCCAAAACTGGCAATGAAGAAGTCATCAATGAATTTCTTAAGCACGGTTTTCCGGTCGATGTGCGCAATGCTTCGGGTTTTACGCCACTGATGATGGCGACCTATTATGGTCATCAAAATATTGTGACTCGTTTGCTGGAACACGGTGTAGACCGCTGCGCACGTGACAATAAAGGCAACACTGCATTGATGGGTGCCATGTTTAAATTAGAATGGGCGATTGCAAAGCAATTACGCCAAGTGGATTGCGATGCAAATGCCAAAAAAACGGGGCAAAAGACTGCAGAACAGTTTGCGCGTGAATTTGGTCAAGAAGAAAAATATCGACAGTTACTCAAAAAATAGTGAGCTTGATCGCGCTCAGCTTCAGCAAAAAAATTGAAAAAAGTCGATGAATCGCGGTGATTTATAAGTTATTCCACTAAATCAATCGGCTTTTTATCAATAAAGTATGCTTTAATGCAAAGAGTTGATAAAAACTGAAAGTCTTTATGTCTCCAATCATCCAATCCTTATTAGACACAGATCTGTATAAATTCACCATGCTTCAGGTGGTGTTACACAAATTTCCGCAAACCCATAGTGTGTATCACTTTCGCTGCCGTAACTTGGACGATACAGCCTATCCACTGGTTGAAATTTTGGATGATTTAAACATGCAGCTCGACATGCTTTGTCAGTTGAAGTTTAAAGAAGATGAATTGCAGTATTTACGCAGTTTACGTTTTATTAAAAGCGATTTTGTTGATTATCTTGAATTATTTCAGCTTAAACGCCGTTTTATTAAAGCGGGTATTGATGATGAAGGTCGACTCGACATTTGGGTAGAAGGCCCAATGGTTCAAGCGATGATGTTTGAAATCTTTGTTTTAGCCATCGTCAATGAATTATATTTCCAACGTATTCGTACACCCGAAGTTTTAGCCGAAGGTGAGCGCCGTTTGCAACATAAGATTGCCTTGCTGAAGCAGTATGAAGCACGGCAAAATCCAAATGATCCACCATTCTTGGTCTCTGATTTTGGCACGCGTCGTCGTTATAGTTATGCATGGCAAAAGCATGTAATTGAAGAATTAAATCAGGCTTCACCGTATATTTTCCGCGGTACAAGTAATGTTCTGATTGCCAAAGACTTGAATATTACTCCAATTGGTACGATGGCGCATGAGTTCCTACAAGCATTCCAAGCGCTTGATGTTCGTCTACGTAACTTCCAGAAGTCTGCGCTAGAAACATGGGTGCAGGAATACCGCGGTGACTTAGGAATAGCCTTAACGGACGTTGTCGGTATGGATGCGTTCCTACGTGACTTCGATTTGTACTTTGCCAAACTATTCGACGGTTTACGTCATGACAGTGGCGACCCGTATGAATGGGGCGATAAAGCCTATGCGCATTACAAAAAACTCAAAGTCGATAGCAAAAGTAAAATGTTGACCTTTAGTGATGGTCTAAATATCGAAAAAGCCTGGGATTTACATAACTACTTCAAAGACCGTTTCCAAGTCAGCTTTGGTATTGGTACCAACTTAACCAATGATATGGGGCAAACTGCGCTGAATATCGTACTGAAACTGGTTGAATGTAATGGTCAATCTGTGGCAAAAATTTCAGATAGTCCGGGTAAAACCATGACGGATAATGATACTTTCTTAGCGTATCTACGTCAGGTGTTTGACATCTCTGAAGTTAGCGCTTAAACACAGCATTAGATAAAACTAAAAAAGCCGAATCAATGGTTCGGCTTTTTTATATCTAAAATATTGCTAAAGGAATGCAAAAATTCAGAATAATAGTGAAAATGACTTATGCTAAGATCGAATTTAATCGCACAAAATACAACACGAACAACGATGACAGCATCTACACTGAATTTTGGTCTGCTGATTGAAGCGGAAGAATTGGTTCCACATCTTGGTAATGAAAAACTACGGATCGTCGATTTGAGTCGTCGTTCGGTTTATGACCAATTGCATATTCCACATGCACTGCATGTGCAGCCGAAACTGTTAGTGCGCCAAGAAGAACAAGCGATGGGACTTTTACCTGACCAAGCCGGTTTAGAACAGCTCATCAGCTATCTGAATATCAGTCCAGAACATCATGTAGTAGTGTATGACGATGAAGGTGGGGCATGGGCTGGTCGACTGATTTGGAACTTACATTGCCTCGGTTTTGAAAATACCAGTCTCCTCAATGGTGGCATCCATGCTTGGCTTGGGGCAGGCTTACCGACCTCGTCTGAAATTGAGCAATTTGAACCCGTGAGCCCATTGGTTGAAGTAAGTGCAGAGGCGCGTGCTCAGTATCAAACAAACTATGATGAGCTATTGGCTCGTGTACAGCAGGAGCAGATCCAAGTATGGGACTGCCGTACCGAAGATGAATATACAGGCTTACGTTTAGCAGCGCGACGCGGCGGTCACATTCCGGGGGCACGACATTTCGAATGGAGTACTGCCCTTAACCGAGAAAATCATTTAAAATTGCATCCTTTAGAACGCACACAACAACGCTTAGAACAATTGGGATTCAATTTAAACGAACCTGTGGTGGTATATTGTCAGTCCCATCATCGGTCGGGCCTAGCTTATATACTGGGACGTTTACTCGGTTGGAATATTCGAGCTTATGATGGTGCGTGGAGCGAGTGGGGCAACCGACTCGATAGTCCTGTGATCACCGGAGAGTTGCCGTCTTGAGCCTTACATCTCAGTTAAAAAAACAAATTTTTATTCAAGCTCAGCGTGTTGTTCCACAGCACAAATTATCACGTATCGTCGGTAAATTGGCTGCAAGCGAAAACCCTGTGGTGAAAAATGCTGTGATTACCGCATTTAAAGCACAGTATGGCATCGACATGTCGATTGCTGAGCAAAGTAATGCCCTGAAATTTAAATCATTCAATGAATTTTTCACTCGTTCTTTAAAAGAAGGCGTACGTGTAGTTGATGCAAATGCCAACAGTGTTGTTTCACCCGCAGATGGTGCGATTTCACAACTGGGTAAAATTGAAAATGGTGATGTATTTCAGGCCAAAGGGCAGAAGTTCACTGTTGAAAACCTGATTGCCGATCCACAATTGGCTGAGCCGTTTAAAAATGGTCAGTTTGCTACGGTCTATTTGTCTCCAAAAGACTACCACCGTGTACATATGCCATTTGCAGGGACATTGACAGAAACTTTGTATGTACCGGGTGAATTATTCTCTGTAAACCAAACCACTGCTGAAAATATTCCGGGTTTATTCGCTCGTAATGAACGCATGGTCTGCTTATTTGATACAGAAGTTGGTCGTATGGCGGTCGTACTGGTAGGTGCAATGATCGTGGCAGGTATTGAAACCGTGGCTACAGGTAAAGTTAAACCGACAGGGCGTTTGGAACTGAATCAACACGATTTATTCTTAGAAAAAGGTGCAGAATTGGGCCGTTTCTATTTAGGTTCAACAGCGGTTGTGTTGTTTGAAGAAAACAAAATGCAATGGGATGCGACCTTTAAAGCCAACTCGACTGTGGTGATGGGCGAAGCTTTAGGGCATACCATTTAATGAATTCCCTCTCCTTTTAGCAGAGGGTTAGGGAGAGGTTTTTGAGCTAAGCGGATGTATTCAAAAAAGAATCCCTTCTAACCTCCCTTTATTAAAGGAATGAATAAAAAAAAGCGCCATCAGGCGCTTTTTTTAATTGCAAAATTTAGCGTTTTACGACAATCGAGTCGATACTGCTATGACGTAAAGTTTGCTGTGCAATCACAGCAGCTTCTTGTGAATCATAGGGGCCAGACACGACGCGATACCAAACTTTGCCATTTTCATTACTTTGGATCACATCGGCAGATAAGCCATTTAAAATAATTTCTGCACGACGGGCATCGGCTTGGTCAGGGTCATCATAGCTACGCACTTGCAAAATATAGCTTGCAGGGGCAGGTGTTGTTTCTGTGGCTTCAATACCCGGCTCAGTCGGTGTAGTGGTATCCGTTTCAGGTGCTTCAACGATCACCACGGTTTCTTTGGTATCTGTTTCAGGCACAGCTTGATCTGGAATCGGGGTGACTTGTTGCTGAGGCAACAGATCATAAAAACGGTAATCTTTATTGGTTTCTTCTTGGTAGTGTTCAGAGGTAATTTGACCTTTCGGTTTTACCGGCTCCCATGGTTTCCATAACATCAAGGCCACCAAGAAACTCAACACGATTAAAATGATCACAAGTGTACCTAACCATGCAGGAATCAATGGTTTTTTAGGCTGATTTGGCCGCTCTGATACACCGCGTTGCGTTTTTCCAAACACGAGGAAACCTCTTTAATTGTAATTGTTACGAACCTAGTGGGAACTGACCCAAAACCAAGTTCTGATTATTATATATTACATGACTGTCATGCTGTTTATGTTTAATTTTCACAATTTCAACATCTTCAAGTTTTCATTAAAAGATGACTGAATATCCATGAAAATACAGGCTCATAAAGAGCCTGTATAGGCGTCAATGTATATGGTTCATACATGGACGGATTCTAACGTATACTAAGAATGGCTTACATTGATTCAGGCGCACTCACACCCAATAATTCAAGACCATTGCGTAAAACTTGCTGTACGTTTACAGACAGTAATAAGCGCGCTTGAGTCAGTTCTGCATCATCACCCAAGACTTTATTTTCGTTGTACCAACCATGGAACAACGCCGCTAATTCTTTCAAGTAGTTACCCACTTGGTGTGGTTCATAGCTGTTTGCTGCACGAACCACAATTTCAGGGTAAGCCGCAAGTTTAGCAAGAACTTCAGTTTCAGCTTCTAACTCAAGTTTAGCTGCAAATTGACGTGCAGCTTCAGCAGAGAATTGAACGTCTGTCGCAGCGGCTTTTTCGAGCATACGGCAGATACGTGCGTGTGCGTATTGGATGTAGTACACCGCATTGTCTTTGCTTTGAGACACAGCAAGGTCTAAGTCGAAGTCAATGTGTTGTTCTGATTTACGCATGACATAGTAGAAACGAGCAGCATCGTTGCCTACTTCTTTACGTAAGTCGCGTAAAGTCACGAATTGACCTGAACGAGATGACATTTGAACCATCTCGCCGCCACGCCATAGGCTCACAAATTGAACCAAAAGCACCGTCAATTTTTTAGAATCATAGCCAAGCGCATCAATCGCTGCTTTCACACGTGCGATATAACCGTGGTGGTCTGAACCCCAGATATCAATGATATCGGTATAGCCGCGTTGTAGTTTATTTAAGTGATAAGCAATGTCGGATGCGAAGTATGTAGTCTGACCATTACGACGTTTCACAACACGGTCTTTTTCATCACCAAATTCAGTTGATTTGAACCAGATGTTGCCATCTTTTTCGTATAAGAAACCACGTTGATCGAGCATTTGTAATGCTTCATCAATTTTTTCAGTCAAGGTTGCTTCGCTGAACCATTGATTGAAAGTCACGCCAAATTCACCGAGGTCATCTTTAATGTCATCAAGAATGGCTTTCAGCGCAGCTTGATGGAACACACGGTAACCCGCAGCCAAATGGTTTTGTGAATTATGAATCAAACCATCAATGTGTTTTTCTTTATCACCTGAAACAACGACTTTATTGCCTTCGCTATCGAGTTCAGCGGCATATTGCACATCTTCAGGAACATCTTTGTAGATGTCGGCAACAGGGCGTACATAAGCATCGCCATCTTTGTCGATAATGCTTTGTGCGATTTCTTTAACGTAGTCGCCTTGATATGCATTTTTAGGGAAGACCAGTTGTTGACCGGTCAATTCTAAATAACGCAAGTAAGTCGATGTCGCCAAGATATCCATTTGACGGCCAGCATCGTTGACATAGTATTCACGGTCAACTTTAGCACCTGTTGCTTCAAGAAGATTGGCAACGGTCATACCGTAAGCTGCGCCACGACCATGACCAACGTGTAGGCTAGACGTTGGGTTGGCTGAAACGAATTCCACTTGAACACGTTTTTCAGCATTGGCCTGAGTGCGACCGAACTGATCTTTCTGAGCTTGAATTTGGTCTAAGACAGCAAAACGTTGGTCAGCATTTAAAAAGAAGTTAATAAAGCCAGGACCTGCAATTTCTGCTTTGCTGATATCTGCGACTTCTGGAAGATTTGCCAGAATTTTTTCGGCTAAATCACGCGGCTTCATACCTGCAGCTTTAGAGGCAATCATGGCAATGTTTGACGCAAAGTCACCGTGGCTTCGGTCTTTGGTTCGGGTCAAATTGCTAGTATTGTTCCAGTCAGTTGGGAGTACACCTTCAGCTTGAAGGGATTGCACTGCATGATCGAGCGCTGCTTGTATTGCCGTATTCATAATCAGTCGAAAAATAAATGTCGCAGAAAAACGGTAAATATAGCAAATTTCAGGCTCTTTAGGTGAACCCATTTGTTGCGAATAAAAAATATTCGATAAAAGTGAAGCATTGCTTATATCGAAGTAAAACGATATAAGTGATTTAGAGATTCAGGATCATTGCTTGAGTATATGGACATGTCACAACCCACCCCTAAAATTTTTGGCAATGTGCCGAAGTTAGCTGCACGCTGGGCGCTGATTATCGTGCCGTTTATTTTGTCTTGTCTCATGAGCGGCATTATTTCGTTTATTAATATGCTCAGAAATTTAGGGTGGTTTGAGGGATTTCTGACTCTATGGCTGCATAATTGGATGATTTCTTGGGCAATTGCTTTTCCCATTGTACTGATTTTATTGCCATTTGTTCGAAAGTTTACAGGCCTGCTGGTTGATATGTCAGGGCCACAGCCACCTGCAAAATAAGCCTGCATGTAAGTCACAGTTGAGTAAAACGGTGACTTACTGCATTTCGCTTTAAATATTTATAGGCTATCGCGACAACTTACTGCTTTAGAGAGTAATTCGGCTTTGTTGTTTTGGAAGGTATAGAGTTTTGAGGCATTAAACACTTTAATGACTTTGGCCTGAGCGACAGCGGTTTTAAAGCTTTGGAACTTTTGCTGATGGGCTGTCTCAAACGGATTTCCAAAGTTTTTATTGTCGAGCAGAATTTGAATTTGCCCCACATTTGTATCATGTGCTTTTAGGATCTCTTGGCCATCCGCGTTGCTTATACTGAAAGTTGGGCGCTGAGTGCTGATTTTGCAATTCAATTTGAGGCTCAAGGTGAAATTGTCTGCCGATTTATTTTTGAGGGTAGATGTGCCTTGTTGATCATTTTCAATATAGACCCACTGATTTTTCGGCATATTGGTCAGCAGAGTTTCTAACTGTTGTTGGGTACTTTTGCTGATATCGACAGTGCCTTTTTTATCGATTTCAGGGGCTTTTTCTTTACCGAGCATGCCCATCACTTTGTCGCTGACTGTGCTACTGGTTTTGGAAATGGTCTGGCAAGCGCTTAAGCTACTGATGATTAGAATGAATGGTAGTGTATAGATGGCAGGTAAATGCATAGATTTTATTGTTCTATTAAATTTTCGGATGGGCAAAGTTTAACGGTTCTACGCATAAAGCTCAAACCTGCGGCCAATCTCCTTTGAGGAGGACTGCTGCAGGCGGCTAAAGCAGCCATTCTACACAGGCACGAATAATCCCCAGTGCGAGGCCAATAAAACCACCGACCACGACACCATTGACTCGAATCATATGCAAGTCGCCACCGACTTCGTTTTCGATCTTATCGATCATTTCACGTGAATCCCATTCATGTATACGTTCACTGATAAACCGAATGACTTTTTCGCTATATTGATCGGAGAGATTGATGGCAATATCACTCATTTTTTCATTCAGCAATTGGCGTACAGCAACGTTAGAGACAATATTTTCGCCCACTTGTTGAATGGCGACGCGTAGGTTTTGTGCAATACCTGAGTACGGCTTTTGTAGATCAGATTTAATCGCATCACATAAAATCACAACAGCGCCGCTTAAAAAGTTAAGCATTTGTGGGCTGTCTAATAAAGCGTCCTTGGTGCTATTCAAACGTTGGCTGGCTACACTTTGATTGTCTGCCAACTCATGCATGAGTTGCTGTGCCATTTCTTCAATTTTTCGACGCCAAGGATGTTCTGGATCGGCCAACATAGATTCGACACGGCTCACCAATGAATCAATGGTGCGTTGTTGTACATCAATGCCGATCCAGCTGGCGCCTTTAGCTAACTTCCATACCCCAAGTTCTTTAAACAACTGGCGTGAAAGGTCGCGGGTTTGTTCTGGATGCTGTGTGACCCAATCATGGGCTAAATCGAGCCCGCGCTGTAAAACATCTTGATGGAAGTCATTTTCTAAAACTGCCCGTAGCATTTCACTGGCAAGATGGTTGACTTGCGTATTGCGTACCCATTGCACGCTGTTATTTTGGATAAATTGTCCAATTTGTTCCTGACCGACAAATTCGAAAATTTTCGGTACCGTTTGCTGAATGACTTGGGTCACTTGAGCATTATTGTGCGGATTGGCCAACCATTTCCCGACGGCAAGAGAGAGATCCGTCTCCGCTAAGCTTTTTTCAACCACTTGTGGTGAAAGAAAATTCTCCTGAACAAAGCGGCCCATTGACTCGGCAATGCGTGCTTTATTACGAGGAATAATTTCTGTGTGGTCACGTAAAAATTTAGGAATCGGAATCCGACCAAAGGGATTGCGAAATAAAACGGTTATCGCATACCAGTCTGCCAAACCACCAACCACTCCAGCTTCTGCTGAAAGCATTAAAATATGAATGAGCCAGACGTATTCAGGCAGCAATTTAGCTGCGATCATCAATGCAATCCACGCCAGCACCGCCACCACCAAAGCAATGGTGGCGAAGCGTTTACTGCGTTGCAGACTAGGTGAAACAGCGGGCTGTTCAGTTGGGCTCATCAATGATCGGGTCTCTATGGGTTGACTTATTTAGAGGTGGGCTCAGCGGCTACAGGCAAAGGATTTCCTTGGCTGTCTAAACCATATTTAGCTCCGAGTGACTGCAAAATCAAGCGAGCATCAAAGGCATCCCGAGGGGCTTTGGCACGATCTTTATAGCAAGTAATACTGTAGGAAACTTGAGTCGGATCGAGTGTGACCACCTGTGGAACGTCATAAAACGGGCCTGGCCAAAATCCGGGATGGCGACGATAATAGCCATATGGATAAGGCATAGGGTCTGGGTAAATCACCGCTTGACGCGGTGGTTTTTGACTCCGATTACTCGGATCATCCATGACTTTAAAATATTGAAAGCCATTGTGTAGGGTGGTTTGAGCGGCTTTAACCAAGGTAATTTCTTCGGCAGTACCATAGCTCATATTGGGGCGAGCTTGAAAGCTAATCCGGTAGCTTTGCGCATTTAATGGTGTCGCAGAATATTGACCGAGTTGTTCAAAGGTCAAAGGTTTTGATGGGGTTGTGGCACAGCCAGTCAAACCGAGTGCTGCGGTTATGGCTGCTGCGATAATGAGTTTGTTCATGCGCATACTCCTGTTTAGTCGGTTCATGGCAAGGGGAGATACTGGCCAAAAGCCGTCAATTAAAAGCTAGAATTGGGCTGGGTTAAAAATTCCAATTCCTCTGCTGTAGATGTTCTGTCCAATACCGCATTGCGATGCGGGTAACGTCCAAATCGATCGATAATCACTTTATGCTTTTTTTCAAATTCTAAGTTGATCGGATTGCCCAGTTGCTCAAATAATTTTAACGCGCTTTGATGGATTTTTGTCGATTCGCTATGCATAAAGGGCATATATAAAAATGAGCGCTGTTCAGGGCTTAATTGTAGATCTAAACCCTGCGCGATGGCTTCTTGTGCAAGCGCCAAAGCCAGTGCATCTTGGGCAAAAGCCAAGCCAGAGTCACGGAATAAATTTCGCGAAAACTGATCTAAAACAATAATTTCAGCCAAGCGACCTTCGGCTGTGGTGCGCCATTGCCACAGTTCTGCTTGACTGGCCGCTTGATGGATGTCTTTAAACTTTTTTTCGATTAAAACATCAAAATTATTGCTTTTAGCGAACCAATTAGGCTGATTTTCTGGGTTAAACCAAAATTCGAGAATATCTTGATAATTCATATGTTTTAAGCATTATTAGCATATATTTGTTTATAAAATCACAAATTTCAAATGTCATATAGAGTAAGTTTGTGATAAAAAATTGCCAAAATAAAATCACGGTTTGTCTCAAAACTATACAGTGGGTCATATGCCCACTTCAAATCGCGTTATACTGATATAAACTGATGATTTTATTTTAGTAGTTTCTTCCATTTAAGCGAGATAGCAATGAGTCAACCCGAATCGACCTCTCAAGACATTTTACCGACTTGGGTAGATTCTTCGCTGATTAAAGGAATGTTGCGCGGTATTGAGCGTGAAAGCTTACGTATGCAAAGCAACGGTTTCTTGTCTCAGGCCGACCATCCCCAAGCCTTGGGTGCGGCTTTGACTCATCCGCATATTACGACAGACTATTCTGAAGCTTTGATGGAATTTATCACGCCGCCAAAAGAAACCATTACAGAGGCATTGAACTATCTGCAAGATATTCATGCTGTTGCGCATACGCATTTAGAACATGGTGAAAAACTTTGGCCGTTGTCGATGCCATGCATGTTGGATAAAGACGAAGACAGTATTCGTTTAGCGCAATATGGCAGCTCGAATATAGGACGTTTTAAAACCTTGTACCGTCGTGGTTTAGGGGTGCGTTATGGTCGCCGGATGCAGACCATTTCAGGGGTGCATTATAATTTATCCTTCCCAGACCATTTCTTTGAAGCACTGCAACAACACGAAACTGACGACGCCCTCAAGGCATTGAGCTTACAGGATTATCGCAGTCATCGTTATTTCGGCCTGATCCGTAATTTTATTCGTTTAACGCCATTGGTGATGTTTTTGGTTGGAGCGAGCCCGTCGGTGTGTAAATGTTTTATGACTGGACGAGAACATCAGCTGTTACCGCTCTTAAAAGGCACGCTATTTTTACCTTATGCGACGGCGCTGCGTATGGGAAATTTTGGCTATCAAAATTCAGCACAAAAACAGTTAGGGATTCACTACAACGACATTCAGGCGTATTTGGAAGGTTTGCAAAAAGCGGTGCATACCCCGTATGCTGCATTTAGTCATTTAGGTTTAAATGATGAACAGGGTGAACCGATTCAAATTAATGACCATGTGTTGCAAATTGAAAATGAATACTACAGTTTGGTTCGTCCGAAACAAGTGCCACAGGATGGTGAAACACCGTCTGAAGCCCTGCAAAATCGTGGCGTAGGTTATGTTGAATTACGCGCGGTAGACGTCAATCCTTATAGCCCGATTGGGATCAATGAAGACACGGCAGGCTTGCTCGAAGTGGTGGCTTTGTACTGTTTATTGCAAAACAGTCCAGCGTTGTTAGATGCCGAACAAAATGAAATTGAGAAAAATCAGGCGGAAGTAGTGAACCGTGGTCGTGCCCCAAATGCAGTGATTTTACAGCAAGGGCAAGCGATTCCAATTGAAACATGGTGTCGTACACATGTTGCAGCGATGCAACCGTTGGCTGAATTGCTAGATGATTCTTACAATACAAATATTTACACTCAGGCAATGGCTGTGATGCAATCACGCATTGATGAAGTCGATGAAACATTGTCGGCACGTATGATTAGCGATACTTTAGAACAAGGTGGAACTTGGGGCTTTGGTAGCTTTATGGCCTTACAACATGCTGAAGTGTATGAGCAGCATGTCTTGAGCCCTGAAGCTGCTGCATATTTTGCACAAGCTGCTGAGCAGTCTTTAGAAAAACAGGCTCAACTTGAGCAAGACTGTACCTTGAGTTTTGAAGAATATTTGAAAAACTTTAGATAAAAAATTTTAAGAGGATTTACCATGAAATGGAGTTTCCGCTTCGTGAGTGGTTTGTTGTTTTTAGCCAGCGTGATCGGTATGTCTTTTGCGCTGTTTTTAGAACATGTACAAGGCTTAGAACCTTGTCCGTTGTGCGTATTCCAACGTATTGGTTTGATTGGACTCGGCATCATTTCATTGATTGCATTGATTCACAATCCAGCATCGAATTGGGGTAAACGCATTTACGCATTGTTGGGGACACTATCAATTCTTTGGTCTGCTGGGGTGGCTGCGCGTCATATTTGGCTGCAAAACTTACCGCCAGACAAAGTACCGAGCTGTGGCCCAGGACTGGATTATTGGGTAGAAACGCTGCCGTTAAAATCGGTCTTTGAGCAAGTGCTGACAGGCTCTGGTGAGTGTGCCAAAGTGGATTGGACCTTCTTGGGACAATCTTTACCGGTTTGGTCATTGGTGTTTTTTGCGGTATTAACCTTGCTCAGTCTTTGGCAGTTATTGCGTAAATATCCAAGCAAACCAGTCCCACGTTTACGTGATAAATTTTAATTTAGTGATACATAAAAAAGCCCTCAGTTGAGGGCTTTTTTTTATGAGTCTCAATGGGGGGTACGTTAGGTTAGGGCAATGCCTTCCACACTTTCCAAGTCCATCATAAATTCATAGATATGATCACAAGCTTTATCGTCATTGTTTGGATAGAACCAATGCACGATTTGCTCAGCCACTTGCGGATGATGCTGAATTTCAAAATGGTTCAGGCCATAAAATATTGCTTTATGTGAGTCAGGTACTTTTAATTGGTAGCGTGGGTTTGGGTGTTCTCCTAACGCACTTTTCACACTGACCAAGTAATCTCCAATCACATGTCGCGTTTTATTGCGACGATGTTCATATTCGATGGTCCCTGCCACGAGGTAGGTATTGATATGCGATGGAATCGGGGCTGGTTTACGGTTGTCGTCCATGAGTCCAATACGGACATCATTATGTTCCCAATCATCATCACGCACGCTGCCATAGCGCAAATCTAAAATGCCGTTACTGCGAATATTCACCACGTGGCCCACGATTTTGACCAAAGGGAAACGCCCCAATTGATCTTGCAGATGAAATCCGATACGTTCAAGCACAGCACCATGATGCGGTGAGCCTAAGCAGACTAGATTTTCGACTTGATGAATCCATTGATACATATTTTGTTTGCCATAAAAAATGGCACTACGGGACACTAAGCCTCCCATACTATGACCAATTAAGTCGATACTGGTAATGCCGGGGTTGCGACGGACCAAATCTTCTAATGTATTGGCTAGGCTGCGACCATTGGTCGAGATACGACGACCCGTATTGTAATTTAAATACAGCATGGTGTTATGGTCACGTTGAGAAAGTAATTTTTCACCAATGCCGCCATATTTGGCTGTCGACCATGACAGATGATTCATGCACAGCCCATGAATTAACAGGGTAATACGACCGTTTAATTCGCCTTTTTGTACCGCACCATAATGGTCGTAAACCACCATCGGTAAGGCCATCGGGTTGTGATATTTCAGTAAATAGTCACCCAGCACCCCATTCAGCGCACCTACTAGAAAATGTAAAGACGGCGTGAGAGGTTTGTCGTGTAAGCGTGGGAATTTTTCAATAATGCTACGCAGCGTTGGTGCAAGTAAATAATTGCCATAATTGAAAAAAGTGTTGTAAGAAAATTCGTAAATCCGTGCAATGGTCGGCTGCTTATGAAAGGCTTTCGAGCCTTGTTCGCTCATTCCAAAAATACTGATTAAAATTTCACGTTGAATGTTTTTGATCAAGTCATGCACGACATCACTAAAACGCATTGTCACGAGTTGTGCCAAACCTTCCAGCACATCTGCTTGACTGGGTGGAGTGCGGTCCCATTTACAATAGGTTTCATGCAATGGTGTTAAGCTAGGCATAATGTTCCTATCCTTACATTCAATGCTATCCCTCGATTGTATTTATTACTGGAATAGCCTGAAGTTTCATTGTTTATTTTATAAAATTCTCACGAACAGCTTTTACAATACCGATAACAGACCTGTCGGTGAATGCCTTTTGTCTGACAATTTTACTAAAAATTCAAATTTAGAAAATGTGACGCAGTTAGCACTTATATGCCACTTTTAAAGCAATTTAAAGATCAATTTGGAATCAAAATGATGAATATTGTGTATTTGCATGGTTTTCAAAGTAACTCAAATTCAGTGAAAGGGCAGATATTGCGGCGCCATTGCGCAGACTTAAATGGTCTGCATGTGCATTTGCCAGATTTGAATATGCCACCGCTACAGGTAATGCAGCAGATGTCAGAGCTGATTGAAGGTTTGGATGATGTGGTTTTGGTCGGTAGCAGTTTAGGTGGCTTTTATGCGACGCAGTTGATGGCACGTCATCACATTCCTGCGGTGCTCATCAATCCTGCGGTCTATCCATGGCAATTATTTCGTGATTTATTTGGTGAGACGGCATTGCCTTATCAGGTGACTGAAACGTGGTGCTTGGATGATGCACAGCTCAATCAAATGCAGGCTTTGGCTGTATCTAAGGTTGAAAATGCAGATCAACTGTTGGTCTTGCTCCAACAAGGTGATGAAACCTTGGATTATCGTGATGCCACTAGTTTTTATAGTGCGGTTCAAGCCGGCACGGCTATGCTGATCACTGAGGTGGGTGGAACGCATGGCATGGATGATTTTGCAGAAAAAATACCGATGCTCTTGCAGTTTTTATCTGATGCTGTCAAAAATATGCCTAAATAAAATGATCCAATACAAATGCTGAAAAGTTAGATCCAACATACAAAAAATGGGCAGTTACGACATCATTTGACGTTTAAATTGTTTAAGAAAATGGCGGCTGATCGCAAGAGATATGCATTTTAATAAAAAAGCATATACTGTAGCGCTTGAAGAAATGTTTTAACCAAAAAGCAGGGAATTTTGCAACGTGACGCAATATACGGCTCAATCACTTGAAGTTTTATCTGGCCTAGATCCGGTACGTCGTCGTCCGGGTATGTATACAGACACTACACGACCAAACCATTTGGCACAGGAAGTGATAGATAACTCCGTCGATGAAGCGCTTGCAGGTCATGCCAACAAAATTACTGTGACGGTTTATAAAGATGGTTCTTTGTCGGTAGAAGACAATGGACGCGGTATGCCTGTTGATATTCATCCTGAGTATGGTCAAAGCGGGATTGAAATTATTCTGACCAAATTACATGCCGGTGGTAAGTTCAGTACCGATAACTACCAATTCTCAGGTGGTTTACACGGTGTGGGTATTTCGGTGGTGAACGCACTGTCAGATCGTGTTGAAGTGGAAGTTCAGCGTCAAGGCAATCTATATAAAATGGCCTTTGAACATGGCGTTCCTGTGGCACCGCTTGAGGTGTTGGAAGGTAAATGCGCTAAACGTGCAACGGGTACTACCGTGCATTTTTGGCCTGAAGCCAAATATTTTGATTCGCCTAAATTTGCGCTGAAAGCCTTAAAACACAACTTAAAAGCCAAGGCTGTTTTGGCGGCAGGCTTGCAGATTATTTATATCGATCAAATCAACAACGAAAAGATCGAATGGCAATTTGAAAATGGTCTAGTCGACTATTTGATGGATGAGCTACAAGACCGTGACATCGTTCCTGTTCCTGCATTTGTGGCGACTGGTGAAGCTGAACGTGCTAGTGCTGAATTTGCCATTTGCTGGAACGTTGAAGGCGGCGAACAGATTCAAGAAAGTTATGTCAATTTGATTCCAACTGCGCAAGGCGGTACACATGTCAACGGTTTACGTTCGGGTGTGACAGATGCGATTCGTGAGTTCTGTGAATTACGTAACTTGTTGCCGCGTAATATGAAGCTGTCTGCCGAAGATGTGTGGGATGGTGTCAACTTTATTCTGTCTTTAAAATTCCAAGAGCCACAATTTTCGGGTCAAACTAAAGAACGACTTTCAAGCCGTGAAGCCTCTAGTGTGGTGTTAAATATTGCCAAAGATGCCTTTGCACTGTGGCTGAATCAAAACTCCGATATTGCTATGCAACTGGCAGAAATGGTGATTGCCAAGGCCGGTCGCCGTTTAAAAGCTGCGAAAAAAGTTGAACGTAAAAAGATTGTTTCAGGTCCAGCTTTACCAGGTAAATTGGCGGACTGTGTGGGGCATACCCTCGAAGAATCAGAACTGTTTATTGTGGAAGGGGATTCTGCAGGTGGTTCTGCTAAGCAAGCACGTGATAAGAACTTCCAAGCGATCATGCCGATCCGAGGTAAGATTTTAAATACTTGGGAAGTGTCTTCTGATGAAGTTTTAGCATCGCAAGAAGTACATGATATTGCGATTGCGATTGGTGTAGATCCGGGTAGTGATGACTTATCTGAATTACGTTATGGCAAAATTTGTATTTTGGCCGATGCCGACTCGGATGGTTTGCACATTGCAACTTTACTTTGCGCACTGTTCGTCAAACATTTCCATACTTTGGTTGAGGAAGGACATCTATTTGTGGCGATGCCACCGCTGTTCCGTATAGATGACAATAAAGATGTGCACTATGCCTTGGATGAAGATGAACTGGAAAGCATCTTAAAGAAATGTAAAACCAAAAATCCTCAAATCACTCGATTTAAAGGATTGGGTGAGATGAACGCGAGTCAGCTGCGTGAAACGACTATGGATCCCAATACACGTCGTTTAGTGCAACTGGACTTGGATGACGTACAGTTTACTTCAGGTTTACTCGACAAATTATTGGCGAAAAAACGCTCTTCAGACCGTAAGCATTGGTTGGAACAGAAGGGTAATTTGGCCGATTTGGCGGTTTAAAAGGGCAATAAGAAAAAAACCACGCAAGTGGTTTTTTTTTGCTTCAAATGTAGGAAAAGCTGCATGATTTGTGTGCTAAAACACCGTATTTTTTGAAAAACGTCGCAAAATTGTTCAATTATAGGTCAAATGTTGGATACAAGTTTGTATGCATCTTTGCGGTGATTTTACGGTGTTTGGATCGAACCATAAAAAATTACAAGCAAAGTTTTTTATTATAACTATATGAAAAATAATATTTAAAAATAAATAACAGCACTCAATCAAAATAAAAAATAAGGCTTGGCACAGTTATTGAATTGCTCTGTTGTGATGAAAGACAACAAATGCATTTTAAAAATGTGACTTACAAGCTTAGGTTGGGAGTGTGAATAATGTTTCAACGCAATGTATTTGCTAAAAGTATTTTAGCGGCAACGATGACTGGGGCGATTGCTTTAACGGGGTGTTCAAAACCTGCAGAAGAAAAAACAGAAAGCGCTGCATCTGAACCAAAAGCCGCTGCAGCAAGTGGTGACACCATTAAAGTGGGGATCTTACATTCGCTGTCAGGCACGATGGCGATCTCAGAAACTTCTCTAAAAGATACGGCCTTGATGGCGATTAATGAAATTAATGCCAATGGCGGGGTATTGGGCAAAAAACTAGAACCAGTGGTGGTTGATCCGGCATCGGACTGGCCATTATTTGCGGAAAAAACCCGTCAGTTGATTACCCAAGACAAAGTAGCCGTGATTTTTGGTTGCTGGACGTCGGTATCTCGTAAGTCGGTTTTACCCGTGGTTGAAGAATTAAATGGCTTATTGTTCTACCCTGTTCAGTATGAAGGTCAGGAACAGTCTAAAAATATTTTCTACACAGGTGCGGCACCGAATCAGCAAGCGATTCCTGCTGTTGAATATCTGATGAGTGAAGAGGGCGGTAAGGCAGAACGCTTTGTACTGTTGGGCACAGATTATGTTTACCCACGCACTACCAACAAAATTTTACGTGCATTCTTAAAGTCGAAAGGCATTGCCGATGCAGATATCATGGAAGAATACACGCCCTTTGGTCATAGCAACTATCAAACCATTGTGGGCAATGTGAAGAAGTTTGCGGCAGGGAAAAAGACTGCTGTGATCTCGACCATTAACGGCGATTCAAATGTGCCGTTCTATCGTGAATTGGGCAACCAAGGCATCAAAGCTGCGGATATTCCAGTGATGGCGTTCTCTGTAGGTGAAGAGGAATTACGCGGTATCGACACCAAGCCGCTGGTCGGACACTTGGCATCGTGGAACTACTTCATGTCAGTGAAAAATCCAGTGAATACTGAATTCACCAATAAAATGAAGCAGTATGCCGTGGAATACAAACTGCCAAATGCCGATAAATTTGTGACCAATGACCCGATGGAGGCTACCTATGTCGGCATCAATATGTGGAAACAAGCGGTAGAAAAAGCAGGAAGCACAGATGTCGATAAAGTGCGTGAAGCTATGACTGGCCAAGAATTTAAAGCGCCATCGGGCTATACCTTGCAAATGGATGCGTCGAACCATCATTTGCATAAACCAGTCATGATTGGTCAGATCCGTGCCGATGGTCAGTTTGATGTGGTACACAAAACCGCAAAAACCATAGCTGCAGAGCCATGGAGCCCGTACATCCCTAAATAATTCAATCTGAATGCCTGCTGCCATTGTGTAGTGGGCATGTTTTGATGTGATCCCTAGATGGGGTTGTTCTATTACTCAATAGGGATGCTTATAAGATGAAAAAATTACGCAATTTCCCGATCCTTTTTCTATTCCTGAGCCAATTATTCTGTCTGCAAATTGTGCATGCAGAAACTGCAGCAGATGTGGTGCCTACGGTGCAATCTGTGCAGCAAGGTGACGCCATTCAGCAATTTGTTCGCGGGAGTTTTACCGAGCGACGCAGCTTACTCAATCAATGGCCGGGCGATATTGAATCCTTAGATCAGTTGGCCGCATTGGTTGAAAAAGATCAGTTATATAGTGGTCAAAGCGGTCAAACCTATATTTTAGAAACTGACGAAAAATTATTGAGCTATCCAGATTTGCAAACCGTGACGGATTGGCCTGCCGATTTATCTCAAGTCACCTTGGTGAATACCCTTCGTAAAGCCTTAACGTTTGCGCAAGCGAAAGAAAAGCTGCAATCGGATGATTTAAACCAGCGTTTAGATGCGATCGATATTTTAGAAAATAACTTGGCTGAGTTGGATGTTAAAAATATTAATCAATTGTATTTAAATGAAAAAAATAACAAAGTTAAAGCCCGTTTAGCGCAGCTCAAAGCACGCTTGGATTATCAAAACCCTGATGTATTACAAAAAATACAGGCGGCTAAAGTGCTGCAAGATTCTAACCGTCCTGATGTGTTGGCGATGGTGGAACAGGAATTACAACAAGCCAACCTGCATCCCGAGTTAAAAGCTGCACTGACAGAAGCCAAGAGCAATATTAAAACTCGTATTCAGGCCAGTGAATGGACTGGACATGTCTTTTCTGGACTGAGCACGGCCAGTATTTTACTACTGGCGGCGTTGGGCTTAGCCATTACGTATGGTCTGCTAGGCGTGATTAACATGGCGCATGGTGAACTGATCATGATCGGGGCCTATACCACTTATGTGGTGCAAAGCCTGTTTAAGAGTTATCTCAGTAGCTATGTCGATTGGTACTTGATTGCCGCGATTCCTGCTGCATTTATTGTAAGTGCTTTGATCGGCATGTTGATTGAACGTACTGTTATTCGTCCCTTGTATGGCCGTCAATTGGAAACACTATTAGCCACCTTTGGTGTGAGCTTAATTTTAATGCAAGTGGTGCGCATGGTTTTTGGTGCGCAGAACGTTGAGGTGTCGAATATTTCATGGCTGTCAGGGGGCATTGCTGTGACACCGAGTCTGATGCTGCCTTATAACCGTATTGCCATTATTGGCTTTACCGTTGCGGTACTCCTATTACTGGTTTACTTGCTGAATAAAACCCGCTTTGGTTTATTTGTTCGTGCCGTGACGCAAAACCGTCAAATGGCACAGGCCGTAGGTATCCGTTCTAGCCGCATTGACATGATGGCTTTTGGCTTAGGTTCGGGGCTTGCAGGTCTTGCAGGCTGTGCCTTAGCACAAGTCGGCAATGTCGGTCCTGACCTAGGACAAAACTATATTATCGATGCGTTCTTGGTGGTTGTGGTTGGCGGTGTTGGCCAAGTATGGGGCGCAGTACTGGCGGCCTTAGGTCTAGGTGTCAGTGGCACAGTGTTGGAAATCGGCATGGGTGCAGTCTTAGCGAAAATTATTCTACTGGTTCTTGTGATTTTGTTTATTCAAAAACGTCCACAAGGTTTGTTTGCCATCAAAGGCCGTTTTGTGGAGTAAGCGCATGAAAATAACTTCGTTATTATCGGATAAACCCTATAGCGGTATGGCGTTTGCCGTGTGCTTTGCCATTTTGCTGATTTTGCCTTGGTTACATGTATTGCCAGCCGATTCAGCACTGCATTTATCAGCGTATTGGGTCACGCTCATTGGCAAGATTATGTGTCTCGCCTTGGTGGCATTGGCCTTAGATTTGGTTTGGGGCTATGCCGGTATTTTAAGTTTGGGACATGGTCTGTACTTTGCCTTGGGCGGCTATGCCTTCGGTATGTATCTCATGCGCGAAGCGGCAGGCGATGGCTTACCCGATTTTATGCGCTTTTTGAGTTGGACTGAGCTACCGTGGTACTGGATGGGTACTGAACATATCGTGTGGGCATTGGCTTTGGTGGTTTTAGTTCCGGGATTGATTGCCTTCATTTTTGGCTTCTTTGCCTTCCGCTCAAAAATTAAAGGCGTGTATTTTTCAATTATTACCCAAGCCATGACTTTTGCCGCTGCGCTACTATTTTTCCGCAATGAAACCGGCTTTGGCGGTAACAACGGCTTTACCGGTTTTAAAACCATCTTAGGTATGGATATTACCTCTGCACCAATGCGTGCAACCTTGTGTTTCCTCACGGCACTGACTTTGCTTATCTGTTTTGTCGGTTTACGTCACCTGATGAATAAACCCTATGGTCGTGTACTTGGTGCAATTCGTGACAGTGAAAACCGTTTGCAATATTTAGGTTACCGCACCTTATGGTACAAGCTCTCTGCATGGGTGTTGTCCGCTGTGATCGCAGGGATTGCAGGTGCTTTGTATGTCCCTCAAGTCGGCATGATTAACCCGAGTGAAATGAACCCTGTCAATTCGATTGAAATGGCAGTGTGGGTGGCTGCAGGGGGGCGCGGTACGCTGATTGGCCCGATTTTGGGAGCAGGTTTAATCAATGGGGTGAAGACCTATTTCACGGTGGCTTATCCAGAGGCATGGCTATTGATTTTAGGTGCACTGTTTATTGTGGTAACGATATTCCTGCCAAAAGGTGTGATTGGGTTATTAGTGCGGTTTAAAAAGGAGCGCAGCGAATGAATGATCAATGGGTTCAACCGCATGGAGGTCACGCTGTTGAAGGTTATGGACGACCGAAAGAGCAGGGTGCGGACTTCAGTCACGGGATTGCCCTGTATTTGGAAAAAGTCAGCGTTTGGTTTGATTCTTTCCGCGCATTAAATGATTTGTCGTTATATATCAAAGAAGGTGAGCTGCGTTGCATCATTGGTCCCAATGGTGCAGGCAAAACCACGCTGATGGATGTGATTACAGGGAAAACTCGCCCAACAGAAGGTTCGGCTTTTTTTGGGCAAACCTATGATTTGGCAAAAATGAGCACGGAGCAAATTGCAGAAGCTGGAATTGGTCGTAAGTTTCAAAAGCCTACTGTATTTGAAAATTTTACTGTGATGGAAAACCTGTTATTGGCAGCACCGAAAGATAAACGGGTGAAAAAGAGTTTTTTCAGCAAGCTTGATCCAGATGCGCAAAATGCCTTGGACGAATCTTTAGCACAAATCCGCTTAGAAGAATTGATCCATAAACCGGCAGGGCTGTTGTCACATGGTCAAAAGCAGTGGTTAGAAATAGGCATGCTACTGATGCAGCGTCCAAAGTTGATTTTGCTGGATGAACCTGTAGCAGGGATGACCGATGCTGAAACAGAGCGCACTGCAGAGCTGTGTTTAGAGTTGAAAAAGAACCATACCCTTGTTGTGGTTGAACATGACATGAGCTTTATTGACACCATCAGTGAAAAAGTCACCGTATTGGCGCAAGGTGCGATTTTGGCCGAGGGTACATTGGCCGAAGTCCAAGCCAATGAAGATGTCATTGAAAAATATCTCGGACGTTAAGGAGCAGACCATGTTAAAAGTCAAAGACGTCAATCAGTTTTATGGTGGCAGTCATATTTTAAGGGATGTGACATTTGCCGCTCCCGTGGGGGCGTGTTCAGTGGTGCTTGGGCGAAATGGTGTGGGTAAAACCACCCTCTTAAAATGTTTAATGGGCATTTTACCGATCAAGTCTGGGCAGATCTTACTGGATGGCAAAGACATTTCTAAACTGAGTCCAGAGCAACGTGTACGCGAAGGATTGGCTTATGTACCGCAAGGACGGGATATTTTCTCGACCTTGACCGTTGAAGAAAATATTTTGATTGGGATGGCAAAATTTAAAGGCGCTAAGACCCGAAAAGTGCCAGAACATCTCTATGAGATTTTCCCCGTATTGGATGAAATGAAACATCGTCGAGGTGGAGATTTATCTGGTGGTCAGCAGCAACAATTGGCGATTGCCCGTGCGCTTGCTTCCGAACCACGGGTATTGATTTTAGATGAACCGACCGAAGGCATTCAGCCCTCGATTATTAAAGATATTGGTCGTGTGATTCGTCAGTTAGCCGATGGCGGAGAAATGGCGATTGTTTTGGTTGAGCAGTTTTATGATTTTGCAGAAGAACTTGCAGATGAATATACCGTGATGGCGCGGGGGCAAGTGATTGCACAAGGTGTCGGTAGTGAAATGCCTGAAAAAGGCATTCGGGAACTGGTGGCGATTTAACATTTAGTTGACTACGATGTGTGGCGGGCTTGTATGAATCAAGTTCGTTACTCTTTTAATTCAATTTACTAAGATCAAAAAATCGTTGCTGGTCATGGCAGTGGCATCAAAAAAACGAGGGGCTTCAAAAAAAATTTGTTTTAAGCCATAAGCTTAAGTTGTTCTCAGCATTGTCATTTGAAGCTTCAGCATCTAGTGCTTAAATGATGCTAAGCGCAGTACTGAAACTTGGGTAAAAGGTGAATTGGAATCCATCAGTATTCGATCAAATGCGGCCGAATATACAAAATATCTGCTTTATTTTTGTGTGGATTACATTAATCTAAATGTACGACATAACAAGAAGATAAGAATATGGACGCGATATTATATTTGATCCCACCGAATGATTTGGAAACACTGATTTTAGAAGCAGAAACCCCTCAAGATGTCTTGGATTCACCTTTTGTACAACACTCCTTATTTTTAGGGGAAGCGTGGCAAGAGTTGAATCCATTATTAAGCCTGAACAGTGATTCAGCTGCGGCACCGAGTTATGCCATTCAGGCAGAACATCCATTGTCAGAGCGACGCCCGGGACTGAGCCTAGCAGTGCATTACAATACTGTAGTTCGCGTTGCAGAAATCCAGCAGGCATTACAACAGTTAAGCGTGGATGAAATCAAAAAACGTTATTTGGTCACGATTGCAGAAACCGCACCTGAGCAAGAGCTCAAATTGGCCGAATTAAAACTGCTTTTTTTACAGTTACAAGACCTTTATCGTGATGCGGTGCGTCATAACCTATCGGTGCTGAGTGTGATACAAGATGGTATTCGTTTGGATAAACTACCATAAACACAGCTCAACACGGGTTATAACTGAAGTTGCATCAGGACGAGATCACGCCATTCACCAAACTTTTGTCCCACTTCAGGCATATAACCTGTTTGCTTAAAGCCTAATTTTTTGTGCAGGGCAATCGAGGCGCTATTGCCGTGATCAATGCCAGCGATCATGACATGCATATTTTGGCTTTTGGCATGCTGAATTAGGTGCTCTAATAATTGCTGACCGAGACCCAGTCGAGCATAGTTTGGGTCAATATAGACAGAATGCTCAACAGTATGTCGATAGCCAGCAAAATGACGGAAAGAACCATAGTCAGCATAACCTGCGATTTGCTGTTGATCCTGATCTTCAATCACCACAAATGGAAAATTTTGCTTTTGGAATTCCAGCAATTTCTGTTGAAAAGAGTCGAGGCTGTAGGCTTGATCATTCCATGTCGCAAAGCCGTTGAGAACTTCATGATTATAGATTGCGAGAATGGCCGCTAAGTCTTGTGGAATTGCAGGTCGAATGAGAAAAGACATGCGCAAATTTCTGATAAAAATAAAGTCAATTTAAAAACTTAGGCATAAAAAAAGCAAGGTGATGAACCTTGCTTTTTCTTCATCGCGTTCTGAGTCGAACTTAGAAGTGGTATTTCACCAAAGCACTGACATCGTTTTGGTCTACGCCTTTAATACCAAATTTGTTGTTCCAAACTGAATGTTCGATACCAACATATAATTTAGTTTTTGGTGAAATGTGTTTACCCACATTCCATTTGTACTGAGATGTCCAGTTTAATTCACTTGCATGGTCTGCTTCAGCAGTAGACCAGTCTAGGAAGGCATCTGCTAAAAACTCTTCTGAACCTAATTTGAACGGCACTGCATAAGTGATTGTCATTTGATAATCATCTTTAGTTTTGTCGTTAGCCGCTTTATAGAAGTTCACATTCGCATATTGTGTATATGGAATATCGAGAGAGAAACCTACACCGTACAAGAAGTTGTTAAATTCAGAGTTGTGGTGATCGTAACCGGCATTATGTTCCCAAGTCGTTGCAATAAGAACGTCTTTGATTGGACCCATAGAAAGGTCTTTACCAGAAACTTCACCTAAGCTTAAACGTGGCGCTAATTCTGCATAAGTTGATTGATCATCGTTACCATCCAATTGTTGGTCAACGAAGAAGAATACATCTGAATATTTCAGTTTAGCTGCATATTCGGCTGTGATCGTTGTACGGTCTTCAGTACCAACTTCATAGTTTTCACCATATAAGCCAGTTAAGCTGAAATCTTGCCATACGATAGGTGAAGCTTGAGTGAAAGCAGCAGCAGATGCTAATGCACATGATGCAACGATTTGTGTAAGTTTCATTAAAAAATATCTCCCCCCGAGAAGCACTGAAAGCATACAGATTATTAAGCAAAAATAAAGCCAAATTTTACTCAACGGGAAATTGTTTTGTAATTTGAAGGGGAAATATGCCGTGAATGATCAATGACGGTAAAAGCGAGATTTTGAGTTGGAGTGGAATTGTACAAATAGAAGGTGGGCGTTGAGGAAATGCACAAAAATATGACCCAAATCAATTAAAACAATGCAAATCTACAATAAAGTCTTACTTTTTGTATGGATATTAAAAAAATATCAAAATAGCACTTGCAAAATTCTAACTTAAGACCGATATTCGAAGTATAAGGACACGGATCTGCAGACTCTAAAGTGTTCATCATTCAATGTGGAGGACGACGTTCCATACAAAGTTGAAGATGGTCATTGCTGTAACATTTACAGCAAATGTAACGTGCCAAGATAATAAGTTTTGCACAAATATTTATAGATATTACAGATAGATATGAGGATGATATTATGAACATAGAAATCCGTACAGATAAAAACATTCCTAATAGTGATCGATTAATTACATACGTTCGTGCAGAACTTAATGAAGAATTTCAGCGCCATAGTGAACGCATTACTCACTTTTCGGTGCATTTAAGTGATGAAAATGGGGACAAGGGCGGTAGCGACGACATTAAATGTATGATTGAAGCGCGTCCTGCTGGTTTGAAGCCTGTCGTGGTCAACCATCGTGGTCATAATGTAGATACAGCTATTCACGGTGCAATTGATCGACTTAAACGTAGTCTTGAACATGTGTTCGAAAAGAAAGAGAACCCACGCAGTACACAACCTGCTTTTGCTGAAGCAGATGACAGCGTAGATGACGAATAAGTCTCAAAATTTAAAAAAGCCCTGCGGGGCTTTTTTTGTGTGTTTTGTATTTTGTTTTACATGAAATTCAAACAAACGCGGCTTTATTCGGCATAATAGATCAAAATAAATTGAAGTGAGCTTTCCCGATGTTAACAGCGCAACAACAGCTTTTTGTGCAAGCGTTAGAAGAACAAGATCTTGCACAGGTGCAACGCCTGTTGGCAGATGGTCTAAATCCAAATTTTATCGATTTTGAAAAAGGACCTGCGGTTTCTGTATGGTCTGATGGTTTGTTTAAATGGTGGGAAATGGTTTGCGAAGCGTATGAAGCAGGTCAACCCTTAACAGCTGAACAGAAAACACAACATTTAGACGTACATATGCAAATCTTGGAAGCGCTGATTCAAGCCAAAGCCAATGTGCATTTATGGGATGCTGAAGAAATTTATGGTCCATTATGGGACGCCGCGAGTGCAGCATGTGTCCCTGCGGTACAGCGCTTATTGGATGAAAAAGTGAATCCAAATATGATTGATAGCGATGGTTTAACCATTTTGTCGTCGATTAGCGAATTATTTTTTGACTGTGATTTTGACGCGGTAAATTGGTCGGAAGCATTGGAAGAAGAAAAACAAACCTTGGAGCTTTTGCGTAGCCATGGCGCAAAAATGAGCAAAGAATTAGCATAATTGTGAGTAAAAACATGACTGTATTTAAAGTTTTAAGCATTGCAACATTATCCAGTTTGAGCCTGTCTGCATTTGCGGCGGATTTTTCATTTGACCGTCCGGGCGCGGGTATGGGCACAGGCATTACCCCTGTAGGTCGTTTGGCATGGGAACAAAGTTTGCCAGCAGCGAGCTATAGTGAAAGTCGTGATGACAATGGTGAAAAAGTAAAAAACACCACTTTAAATGCAGACATGTTATTCCGTACTGGTTTGGCAAAAGATTTGGAATTGCAATTGGGTTGGCAAGGTCCTGCATGGTCTAAAACCAAAGTTGCGGGTCGCTCAGTTGAAGAAGATGGTTTGGGTGATGTCAGCATTGGCCTGAAAAAAGCCATTGATTTGAATGATGAGAAATTATCGATGGCCATTCTTGCAGAAGCCATTATTGCAACAGGCAATGAAGGCTTTAGTGCTGAAGATGACATTTATAGTCTGACTTCCGCTGTGGCTTATGATTATAGCGATACAATTGGGACTTCAATGACCATGCGTTACGAAGTTCAAGATGGTGATTGGGCTGTGAGTGCTATTCCTGGATTGGAATATCACATTGCGGGTAATTTATCGGGTTTTTCTGAGCTGGTTTATCGCAAAGCAGAGAGTACCGATCAGGAAGTGTCATTAGCATCAGGTTTGACGTATGCCGTTTCGGATCGTATGCAGTTAGATGCGAGCGTCGGTCTAGAACTCACTGGCGGTCATAAAAATTATCAGTCAGGTTTAGGCGTATCTTACCTGTTCTAAAAGAACCTTAAATTTTAAAACGTATAAATACAGACTGAGGATGAATTCAGCTGAATGAAACAATGGACTTATGTTGCGGCAGCGGCAGTGCTGTCGTTCAGTATGGGCGTCTCTGCTCAGGATGCATTACTTTCAGCTGAAGATGCTTTTCCTTTCTCGGTCGTCTCTGATCGTGCAGATCAGGCGGAGCTGAATTGGGATATTCCAGCGCATTATTATCTGTATCAGCACAAAATAGAGGTGAAGCAGGGCAATCAAGTTTTAGCTTTGGATTTGCCTGCTGCTGAGGATTTAAAAGACGATAACTATGGTCATACGCAGGTGTATTACCAACAGTTGAGTTTTAAAATTCCGACTCAAAAACTGCAGACCTATCAAGTCAGTTGGCAAGGCTGTGCCAAGGATCGGGTGTGTTATCCACCACAGAGCATCAGCTTTGAAACGGATGCTTCTGGCTTGGTCACACAGCAAAATCTTGCCAGTCCAAATAAACGCTTACTCGACTTCGCAGCAGAAAATACTGTCGAACAGCCTATGGCGAATCGTTTAGATCAGCAGCGGGCAGATAATGCTGCACTGGCTTCTGAACGTTATACTGCAAGCGACCAAATGTGGTCTAAAAAATTAGCGCAAAGCTCGATTTTTTATGGCTTATTGCTGTTCTTTGGTTTGGGTTTTTTGTTGGCTTTTACCCCATGTTCATTGCCAATGCTGCCGATTTTAACCTCACTGATTGTCCGCGACAGCCGAGGTTTAAAAGCATGGATGATTGCACTGACTTTTGTCACCAGTATGGCGATGGTGTATGCCATTCTCGGCTTGGTGGCATCGTCTGCAGGTTTGAATTTCCAGCGTTGGTTGCAACAACCCTCGACTTTAATTGCCTTTAGCGTGCTCTTTGTAGTTTTTGCCCTGAATTTATTTGGTTTATTTGAACTGAAATTGCCACGCAGTTGGGTCAATCGCTTAGACCAAGCGCAGTCGATGCAAAAGGGCGGTAGTCTCGTTGGCGCTGGAGTCATGGGGATGATTTCAGCATTGCTAGTCGGTCCTTGTATGACAGCACCGTTGGCAGGTGCATTATTATTCATTTCCCAAACCCAAAGTCAGTGGCAAGGTGCATTATTGTTATTCACCCTCGGCTTTGGCATGGGGACCCCGCTATTGTTGGCCAGTGTCCTTGGCTCACGGGTATTGCCTAAAGCGGGTTTGTGGATGAATCAAATCAAGGTGCTCTTTGCTTTCATCATGTTGGCATTAGCTTTGTATTTTATTCGACCATTGATCAGTGAAGCTTGGTTACAGTGGTTATCCCTTGCTCTGGGGCTGGTGTTTAGCGCTTATGTGCTTTGGCGCATTTTATGGCGCAGTACTCAGCTCAAATGGTTGTATATCTTGGTGTTCTGTGCAGCTGTACCTTATATTGTGTACAGTCAATATCAACACAGCCAACGTTTTTTAGTCGAAGAAAATCAACAACAAAGTGCTTGGCATGTGGCACATACAGCGGAAGAGTTTCAACGTTTGTTAAGTGAAATTCCTCAAGGTCAATCCGCGATTATTGATGTCTATGCCGATTGGTGTGTGGCCTGTCAGCCGATTGAACATAAAGTTTTAAAATCGGCAGCAGTGCAACAGGCTTTGGCACCATATTACTTAATTAAGTTAGATTTGAGTCAGTATGATGCAACCCATCAAGTACTGCTCAATCAATGGGATATTTTAGGGCCACCGACCTATTTATTTTTAGATACAGCGCATCAAGAGATACGTGGACTACGCTTAACGGGCGCTTTTAGCGAGAAAGAATTGCTAGCGCAATTGGAAAAATTTAAATCGCGTGGAGAATAAAAATGATGCAATTATATATTGCCAATAAAAACTATTCGACGTGGTCTATGCGACCGTGGTTGGTGTTACACGCGTTTAATTTACCCTTTCAAGAGATCTTGATTCCTTTTTCTGAAGAAGCAGATGGCGGAGCATTCAAGCAACAAATGTTAGCCCTACATGCCAATGGTAAAGTGCCCCTACTGCAACATGACGGTGTGATGATTTGGGACTCATTGGCAATTTGTGAATATTTGGCAGAGCAGTTTCAAGATCTTCCACTGTGGCCTAAAGATCCCGCGCAACGCGCATGGGCACGTAGTATTTGCGCGGAAATGCACAGTAGTTTTATGCAATTGCGTAGCTTATGCAGTATGAATCTGCAGGCGGATTATGGTCGTTATGGTCAGAGATTATGGTCTGAACATGCTGAATTACGTACTGAAGTAGCGCGAATCGAACAGATTTGGTCGAGTCGTCCTGCGGTGGATGGCTTTCTATGCGGTGAATTTAGTATTGCTGATGCGTTTTTTGCACCCGTGGTGACACGTTTACAGACCTTTCGGTTACCTGTGAGTGACAACACACAGCGTTATATGCAAAAGATTTTGCAGCATCCTTCTGTGGTGGCATGGATCACGGCTGCTCAACTGGAACAGCCAGTCCGTCGTATGGAACAGTATTTACGTTAAAAGCTCAACGCCACGTCTGACTTGTATAAAAGTTTTAAACCAAATGGCTAAAGCTTTGTTGTTCTGTGTACGCCATGACCATGTTACGACCACCAGCTTTAGCTGCATATAGCGCCTGATCTGCATGGGTCAGTAATTGTTGCGGTACCAATTCTGGCGTAGAAATCGCAATGCCAAAACTGGCTGTCACATGAATTGACTGACCGTCATGTCCCCAAATTTCAAGCTGCTCAATGGCTTTTCGACAGCGCTCTGCAATGAATATCGCTTGTTCTAAGTTAGAGTTTTTTAATACCAAAATAAACTCTTCCCCGCCAAAACGCCCAACCACATCACTACCGCGTAAATGTTGGTTTAATACTTGGCTGACGAGAATCAAGGTTTCATCGCCTTTATCGTGTCCGTATTCATCATTGATGCGTTTAAAATGGTCTAAGTCCAACAAGACCAGTGCATATGTATCTGTTTTAGCACTATCGAGCTGTTCCAAACACTGATTGATACTGCGTCGATTAAATAAATTGGTCAGTGGGTCGACTTGACTGAGTTTTTGAATCAAATGCTCACGGTGACGCCATTGGGTCAGTAAGATTTCAAATAAAGCCAGACAGGTTAATAAAATAGGAACAATGAAAAAGATCATTGAGAAGAGCCAAAAACTATTTTGATAGCCATAGGCATGAGGTTGAAAAATCGGGGCATAGGGAATAATGCCGCGAATACTTAAATACATGCAAATAGATAAAAAAATCGTGGCTGGAATCAGCATGCTATAGACGATTTTTCGTGTAAATAGCACTAATCCAACGGTCACTAGGCTCACGTAGGAGATCATGGTGGCTGGGCTCATGACACCAATTAAATAACCATCACGACATAAAGAAATGACGAATAAGCCGACCGAAAGATAAGGTAAAACAAGCTGAATTTTTTGGTTTTCTTTTCCAGCATAGCAAGGCCAAATCAATAGCACCATTAGGCTAAAAAAGACGATGTTGGTCCACAATTGAGAGTGGATGAGCTCAAGGTTAACCCACTGCCAAAGTTCTGGCGTGACATAAACATAAAATTTCCAAATGATCCAAAGCAGATGAATGGCTGAGCCAAGCATCAGCATGAGCATACACTTTTTCAGGATGCTCCAATTCATGACCACTTCATCTTCCAGTAAATACTGGGCGATTCTATTGCGAAGGATCATGTCACGTATGCTTGATTTCACCGTCATCCTGTGTCATTGCCCTGTTCGAGTTATCAGTTTTTTTCTTAAAGTTTATATAGATATCATTTTATAGGCTTACATTAGCATGAAAATTTACACTTGATAACGGTCAAGAACCGCTCAGTAATTTTAAATTTTTTACGAGTTTAAAAAGATTGTTCTAAAAATAAAACATAGTGTCATAAGGATCGGGATTATTCTATTTATGAAAAGTGATTACACTAGGCTCAAGTTAATAACAACAGCTTTAGGTTTTAGTCATGAAAATTTTGCATATTGATTCAAGCATCATGGGCGACGCTTCAGTTTCGCGTCAACTTAGCGCTGAAATTGTACAACAGCTACAGCAAAAACATGGGGATGCTGCACAGGTTCAGCATCTCGATTTAGCTGTACAGCAGATTCCACATCTCAGCAGTGAAATTTTGATGGGTCAGAATGCAGAACAATCGGCTTTAGGCGAGCAACTGTTACAACAGTATTTGGATGCCGATGTGGTTGTGGTTGGTGCTGCTATGTATAACTTCGGTTTGCCATCAACTTTGAAAGCATGGATAGACCGTATCAGTGTTGCAGGTCGTACCTTTAAATATACAGAACAAGGTCCAGTGGGTTTGGCAGGTGACAAAAAAGTCTATATTGCCAGCAGTCGTGGCGGTGTGTATGGCGATAACAGCCCTGTAGATTATCAAGAAGGTTTATTAAAAGCCGTGTTTAATTTTACAGGTGTCAGTGATATTGATGTGATTCGTGCCGAAGGTGTCAATATGGGACCAGATATGAAAGCACAGGCAATGGCGACAGCTCAGGCTCAAATTCAAGCCATTTAACAGATTGACATTTCCCTCTTAGGTCAGCATCTGCTGACCTTTTTTTATGGTGACTTTGATCCATTTCAGTGATTATTTTTCAGCGATTAATCCTGATCCAGTCGATGTGCAAAATCGGCTAAATCACTTAGCGCACGCTGTCCTTCTTCAAACCATGGGCTAAACATTTGGAAGTTATGCCACATGCCAGTGTATAACTTGAATTCGACATCTAGGCCGGCTTCTTCTGCTTTGACTTTAAAACGCTGCGCATCATCCAATAAAATTTCTTTAGAACCCACTTGAATATGAATCGGAGGTAGTCCTTTGAGCTCTGCAAAAAAAGGCGAGACCAATGGATCAGCTCGATCGACCGAGCGTGGTACATAATAATCAATACCTGTTTCGAGGGCTTCTATGCTTAACAGCGCATCATGCTTACGGTTATAGCGTAGGGACTCACTGCTCAGGGTCAAGTCTAAAAACGGTGACATCAACACCAAACCACTGACTTGTGGAAGCTGTTCCTGTTGAATTTTAAGGGCTAAGGCAAGCGCCAAGTTTGCACCACAAGAGTCGCCTGACAAAATAATGTCTTTGGCTTGAACCCCTTGATCTAATAACACCGCATACACATCAAAAAGGGCATCGAGTGCTTCAGGGAACTGTGCTTCTGGGGATAAAGGATAATCCAAATGTAACACTTGCATTTGCGTGCGTGCCGCAACTTGAGTCAGAAACGCCCGATGCGTGTTCATCGAACCCAAGAAAAATGCGCCCCCATGAATATGAAAAATGAGTTGGGTCGATGCCTGTTGTGGTTTGATTTCTTCGGCTTTTAAGCCGGCTAAGCGAATAGGACGAATTTGTACATCGGGGTTTTGGGGAAATGCACGACACATTTGTTCCAAAGCAAACCTTAAAGTATTGGGCGGTAAATTGAATTGGCTCGGCCCACGAATTGTGGTTTTTAAAATGCTTTCTGTAATCAGTTGTTTCGTCAGTGGCGATATCTTCATTGTCTTTCCATCTTTTTCTATTTTTGGAATCGTGTGAGCATATTTACCAACACAAATTACAAGGTTACACTAAACGGTCACATACAAAAATTGATAAATTGTTGTGACTTTTGGATACTAATGTCGTCTATATCAGACCAGGGAAATAAACAAAAATGAAAAAAATTGCACTAGCATTAGGATTGATGAGTTTAGCCGCATTTGCAAATGCTGCAGATCCGCTAAATGGTACAACTTGGAAAACCATTGATGATAAAACCAAGCAGCCAAAAGCGATTGTAAAATTCACTGAGCAAAAAAATGGTACGCTTTCTGCGAGCATTCAGTCAGTTTTGACGCCAGGTGAAGAGAACGCTTGTAAAAAATGTGAAGGCCCATATCACAATAAATCATTAAAAGGCTTACGTATTGTGACAGGTCTTAAAAATGTAGGTGGTACAAGCTATGAAGATGGTTCAATTTTGGATCCTCAATCAGGTAAAACTTACAAGTTAAAAGGTCAATTGGCTGATGGTGGCAAAAAACTAGAGCTTCGCGGCTTTATTGGCGTTGCTGCTTTAGGTCGTAATCAAACATGGATTCGTGCCAACTAATTTGACATGATTCAAACAAAAAAAGCCTGACAATGTCAGGCTTTTTTATAGCCTATTTTCAGCCACAATTGAACTAGAGCCGTGCATGAGTGTGATAAAAAAATTTATTTCAATGCACGGTAAGCGCTTTCATCAAAGCCAACCAATAAATCGCTACCTGTATCGAGTACAGGACGTTTAATCATGCTGCTATGCGCTATTAAACATTGAATCAAATTTTCTTCACTGGCTAAGGCTATCCGTTGCTCTTCTTCACTGAGTTTTTTCCATGTTGTGCCTTTTTTGTTGAGAATCACATCAGCGCCTTTGGCATCGAGCCATTTTTTTACGGTTTTAGCATCAATCGCTTGTTTTTTATAGTCATGAAATTCGTAGCTTAGGCCTAATTCGTTGAGCAAGTCGAAAGCTTTTTTCATGGTATTGCAGTTTTTGATGCCATAAATTTTAAGCATGAACAGGTGTCCTTAATTATTCAAACAATAAGATAAAAATACAATTCAGCATTATCCTACAGGCTAATTCATCAATGCTCAAAGCTCGATCTGGATGTGGATTGAGAAATAAAGGTTTTGCTGTAAAAGTCGCATGTAATAAATATTGGGTATTGTCATCAAAACGACATTTTGGTCTTTTAGAATAGCCTACAGAACAAAATGATGCTCAGAAAAGAAAGCGCTGCGATAACTAGAAAATTCAGCTTAAGGTTACATAGTCAAAAGTAGAAAGAAAGCGAGAATAAGAATTTGCTCTGCAGATCGAATTTTTAGCTGTTTTATTTGGGGGATGTTTGAGTCTATAGATGTGGGGACTAGATAAGAGAAAACCCGCATTTAATCATCCTGATCATGCGGGTCTCAATCCAACGTCCATTGTCACATCCTTGAAAACAAGCTAAATCATTTAGTTTGTTTTTATACTTCCTTCGGCGTCCAATCCTTTTATGTCATCCTGACATGTCCCTTTGCCGTGCGACCATAATGCTATGTTCAAGTTATGAGATAAATCCACAAATTCGTCATGTAATGTGAGAAATAAGCTCTAATTGAGTAAACAATTGTTTACTCAATTAATTGTTGGAAGCTTAAATTTTATAATCAATAATCACAGGGGCGTGGTCGCTAAACCATTCATCTTTAAATATCCAAGCATTGACTGTACGTTCTTTCCAGTCTGGTGAACATGCATGGTAGTCGATACGCCAACCCACATTTTTGGCACGCGCTTGTCCTCGGTTAGACCACCAAGAGTAAAGCTCGGCTTCTTTACGTACCTCACGGAAGGTGTCGACATAGCCAAGCTCATCATAAATATGATCGAGCCATGCACGTTCATGTGGTAAGCAGCCTGAAGCCTTTTGGTTCCCAGACCAATTTTTAATATCAATACGTTTGTGTACGATGTTGTAGTCACCGCAAACAATCACTGACTTATTTTCAGCACGCCATTGCTTCAAAATTTGTTGATATTCGCCTAAAAATAGGTCTTTGCGCGCCTGAGCTTCTTCACCCGATGAACCAGAAGGCAGGTAGAGCGAGCAAATATGTGCAGTTTGTCCAAGTCCTAAATCGAACTCAGCAGAAATAAAGCGGCCTTGAGTGTCTGCCAATTCAAAACCTAAACCATCTGTCACTGAAACAAAAGGTAGGCGGCTATAAATCGCAGTACCGGCATAGCCTGGGCGTTCTGCAGGGAAAAGGTGTGTAAACCAACCTTCGGGTTTAAATTTATCGGTCCATTGTTCATGGGTAATGCGGCTTTCTTGCATGCAGATGACATCGGCATCTGAAGTTGCCATCCAGTCAAAAATACCTTTTTTTTCAGCGGAACGCAGGCCATTCACATTAATTGAAACGACACGTAAAATTTTTTGATCACTTGGATAGCTACTCTTTGGTATCATGCTCAGGTTTAACCTCAAACTTAAAAAAATGGAGCACCTCATGACAGCGCAAGCGGCATTTAATCCACAAGCTTTTATCGAACTGGCATTATCACGTGGTGTGCTTAAATTTGGTGAGTTTACTTTAAAATCGGGTCGTGTGAGTCCTTATTTTTTTAATGCGGGTCTACTGAACGATGGTGAAGCCTTATCATTATTGGCTTCTGGCTATGCAGCTAAATTAACACAATGCGATAATGTGGAAGTGGTCTTTGGCCCAGCTTACAAAGGTATTCCATTTGTAGCAGCAACGGCTGTCGCACTGTCACAGAACCATGGTGTGAGCGTACCTTGGGGCTTTAACCGTAAAGAAGCGAAAGACCATGGCGAAGGCGGTGTATTGGTTGGTGCGTCTGTTGAAGGTAAAAAAGTCTGGATTATTGATGATGTGATCACTGCGGGTACAGCGATTCGTGAAGTAGTGACTATTCTGAAAAATGCCGGTGCACAAATTGCGGGCGTATTGGTGGCGCTAGACCGTCAAGAAAAAGGTCAGGGCGATTTGTCTGCGATTCAAGAAGTACAAAAAGAGTTAGAAATTCCTGTACATGCTTTAATCACTATGAAAGATTTAATGACTTTCTTAGAGGCTAAAGGTGAAACTGAAGCTTTAGCGAAAATGGAAGCGTACCGTGTGAAGTATGGGATCTAAGATTTTTTAGATTTTAAGGTTGTTAAAAAGGAAGCGGAAGCTTCCTTTTTTTGTGTAGTTTTGAGATTAGGAATGTTGAATTTAGCTAATCAAAAACGTGGAACAATTGATTGGTTGGTAGTAAAGAAACGTGAAAAATCATTAAAAAAGCCCAACCGGAGATGATGGGTTTTTTCTCTATTGTATAACACTATGATTTATAATAAATAAAAATAGAATTTCGTATAAGGTGTATTATGTTAATTTTAGGAAAGCTTAATAAATCCGTGTTTAAAAATTAAACTAGAAAGATTTTGTATTACTATCAATTTAGAATTTCTCTCTTATAAATCTTATTTAATGACGCTATCTTTTTGTATTGATGAAGCTATTTTATCAATGGTAGTACGAACACGTATTGGTAAGAAATTTGATCTTTTCCATACAATTTGAATAGGATAGTTAGTACTTGAATAGTTAGTAAGTAGGTGTATTAATTGACCACTTTGTATATATTCTTGAATCAACCAGGAAGGTAACCAACCAATTCCTCCATGCATTAGTACATAATCTAATATGCTTTTTATGTCATCCATTTGAACTTTATTTTTTGGCAAATATTTCATAGTTTTATGATGAGAACTTTGAAATATCCACTTTTCAAGCTGCCCATTTTTCAAATATCCAATAGTCTGATGGTTATCTAAATCTTTGATGCTCTCAGGAACCTGGTATCTTTTTAAATATTCAGGTGTGGCACAGAGCCACATTGCATGCTCAGAAATCTTTTTAACCATTAATTGACTATTATCTTCTAAATTACCAATTCTTATCACTAGGTCATAATTATCTTCAATTAAATCAATATAACGATCATTAAAAGAAAGAACCATATTCAAATTTTGATGTTCATCTGCTAAGTCTCTTAATATCGGAACTATGAACTTTTGTCCAAATAATACAGGCATAGAGATACGTATCATTCCCTGAATATTTTGATTATTACTTTCAAATAATGTCTCAGCTATTAATAATTCTTGTACAGCCCGCTGGCTATGTTCATAGAAAATACTACCTTCTTCTGTGAGAGCTAAATGACGTGTATCTCTGTTAAAAAGTACTACTCCAAGCTGTACCTCAAGCTTTGAAATCATCTTACTGACAGCGGAACGAGTCAGATGTAATTTTTCTGATGCTTTAGTAAAACTTCCTTGTTCAACAACACTAATAAATGCCATCAAACTTTTCAGATCATTAACACGCATATTAGTTCCAATTGGGAATCAATGAGTTGATTTATTATCACTTTTGTATCCAATTTATCAATGATAATCTAATTAAAATTCATATTAGGAACCTTACTATGAACAGAATTTTAGTTATCAAATCTAGTTTTATGCAGGAAAAATCTCTAAGTAATCAGCTCATTAATAAATATTTATATAGACGTAAGCAAAGTGGTTATGTTGACCAAATAATTGAACATGATCTAGGAGCTATGAACTTACCAGTATTAAACTTAGAGATATTTAATGCCTTACGTGGAGAGGCGAATGAAAAACCTGAGGTAAAAGCAGCAGTAGCTCTCTCTGATCAATTTATTCAAGAGCTGAAAGATTGTGATCTATTATTGATTGCAGCACCAATGTATAACTTAAATGTACCAACCCAATTAAAAAACTGGTTCGACTTAATTGCACGAGCACGAGTAACTTTTCAATATACAGAAACCGCACCCGTAGGATTAATTAAAGGTGTTAAATCAATTATCTTTAGTTCACGTGGTGGTTTTCATCAAGATCTTCCAACAGATGCTGTTACGGCATATTTAATAGCAGTATTAGGATTAATTGGTATTGATAAGGTAGATTTTATATATGCTGAAGGCACTGATATTAAACCAT
>NZ_LQXP01000019.1:0-68059 GCF_003268405.1 Acinetobacter sp. CFCC 11171
AAGTACTTCTGTTAATAACTCATTTGGTAGAAAACTTAGCACGAAGAGCACTGCTCTGAGATTAGACTAAGCAAGTATCCATAACAGTTGTGCTGGCGACAATAGCAAGAGTGAACCACCTGATCCCTTCCCGAACTCAGAAGTGAAACCTCTTAGCGCTGATGGTAGTGTGGGGTTACCCATGTGAGAGTAAGTCATCGCCAGCTCATTATTCGAAACACCCCCTGACTAGTGCAGGGGGTGTTTTTTTATGCGTGAGGGAAAGGGAAATAGGAAGAAAAGAAAAAGCACAAAACAGGGAGATGATAAAAATATTGATAGATTGAGGCTTGAATTATCTAAAAATGGATGATTATTAGACAAAAAACGCATTCAAAAATGATTAATCAGGAGAATTACTAGCTTAAAATGCCGGAAAATCTGAATGTAAGTCAGCTAAAACAACAGTTTAAATGCCTAATTATCGACTTAAGTGATGGCTGATGACTTATGATTTAGAAATCTACGACTTAGATCGTAGAACTGCGATTTTTTTCTATAAAATTTGAGTTTTATTCTGACAATTTTCATATCAAATAATCTATCGTCTGATTGTGATTTAGCTTCTAATAACACATTGATAATTAATCATTATTAAAACTAGACCCGCAGTCCATCGATTTTTTTATGTATAAATATTTCAAAAATATCTAAGTTTTTATGACATTTTATTCCCAAATGACATAGATATATCTGAAAGGTATGGGTCTATACCTTTGTAATTTTGGACAATTTACATTGAAAAACGGCATTGTAGCGAAAAATAAAACTCACAATTGGAGGTGAGGTTCAATGTCTACAAGCACAATGAATGTGAATAGCGTTGTCGATAACGCTAAGTTCACAAAATCGCATTTCAGCATCATGATGTGGTGTCTAATTCTTATTTTATTTGATGGTTATGACTTAGCGATCAATGGTGTTGCGCTGCCTTTATTGATGAAAGATTGGGGATTAACAGCTGTTCAGGCAGGCATGCTTGCGAGTACAGCACTTGCAGGGATGATGTTTGGTGCCATGATGTTTGGTACTTTGGCTGATAAGATTGGCCGTAAGAAAGTCATCATGATCTGTGTATTTTTATTCAGTACATTCACATTTCTAGGCGGTTTTGCATCAAATCCTACTGAATTTGGTGCTTTACGTTTTATTGCTGGACTTGGCATTGGTGGAGTATTACCGAACCTTGTGGCATTGACGTCTGAATATGCACCTAAGCATCTACGCAGTACTTTAGTGACCACTATGTTCAGTGGTTATGCAATGGGTGGCATCATGGCCGCTCTATTTGGTTCATGGTTTACTGCGGATTATGGCTGGCAAATCATGTTCTTCATTGCGGGTATTCCACTGTTACTGTTGCCATTTGCTTGGAAGTTTTTACCTGAATCGCTCACATTTTTGGTGAAGGTGAATCGTCACGATGAAGCTCGTAGGATGATTCAAACCATTGCACCAGAGCAAACGGTGACTGCAAATACTCAACTTGAACTGACTGAAGTTGCTGTTCCGGGTGGAGCGTCTGTTAGAGCATTGTATAAGCAAGGTCGTGGCATAAGTACGATGTTGTTTTGGCTATGCTTTTTTATGTGCCTATTAACTCTGTATGCATTAGGTAGTTGGTTACCAAAACTAATGATGGCCGCAGGTTATTCATTAGGTAGCAGTTTGACGTTCCTATTGGCGATGAATATTGGTGCGGTAATTGGTACGATTGGGGGAGGTATCTTAGCGGATAAGTTCCATTTAAAACCGGTGATCATTACATTATGTCTGGCAGGTGCTGTGGCATTATCTTTACTCGGCTTTAATTCTCCACAGCCTGTGATCTACCTTTTGGTTGCAGTGGCAGGTGCATCAGCAATTGGTTCTCAAATCTTACTCTATAGCTATGTTGCACAGTATTATCCGCTGTCTGTTCGTTCTACAGGTATTGGTTGGGCATCTGCTGTGGGGCGTACAGGTGCGATTGTTGGCCCGATTCTGATCGGCTATTTATTATCACAAGAATTGCCACATCAAATTAATTTTATGGCTGTGGGAATTCCAGTAGTCATCTCAGCGATTGCAGTGTTCTTTATTCGCAAAGCGCAAACGGATGAAGAAGTTGCTGCTTTAGAAAATGTGAATAAGGCTTCAGTGAAAACACAACGTTCGTATAGCTAAATCATAGATTTAAAAAGCCCGTCATTTGATGGGCTTTTTTCATGTTGTATTCACATTTTTTATTATTAATTTAGTTTTGAAGAATTTATTAATATTATGATAAATAATGAGATTTTTTATTTTAAATAACTTTTCTAATTTAATGTCATTGTTATATAGAGACTCGATCATACGTTTTTCAGTGCAAGCAGAGGTTTGAAAATAGGGGATGAAGTTCAGGCCGGATAAGTAATCAAGTTTGAGGCTTGTGGTTCATTTTGTTACTTAAATATAGTGAACTCTGGGCTCAGTCAGCGCATGATATAGGGCATAGATTTATTCACATTTATCAATAATGTCTCAAGATCATGGAAATATCGTCATGTCCAAAGCCGTACAAGATATAAAAGACTATCCGCTCTATGTTGCAGGTAAAGCAGCGACTACCGATCAGTGGTTAGAAGTGAATCAAAAATATACCCAAGACGTATATGCACGCGTTGCACTCGCAGATGCTGCAACCATTGAAAAAGCCATTGATTCAGCGGTTAAATCTAGCGCTGCAATGGCGGCATTGGAACCTTTTCAAAAACAAAAAATCTTACTGCACTGTGTTAAACGTTTTAATGAAATGCGTGCAGAATTGACTGAAATTTTAATTGCGGAAGGTGGAAAACCGCGTAAAGCCGCAGCTGCTGAAGTTGAACGTTTAATCAATACCTTTCAAATTGCTGCCGATGCTGTCACACAGATGGATGATGGTCGCATGATCCCATTGGCGGTTACCGCAGCAGCATCTGGATATCAAGGTATGGTCAAACATGTGCCAATTGGTCCTGTATCGTTGATCAGCCCGTTTAATTTTCCGATCAATCTTACTGCGCATAAAATTGCACCTGCCATTGCCGCAGGCTGTCCATTTGTGCTGAAACCTGCAAGTTTGACGCCTATTTCAGCTTTAAAAATTGCGGAAGTTTTAGCAGAAACAGATTTACCTAAAGGTGCTTTTTCGGTTTTACCTTGTCCACGCGAACATGCAGACGTCTTGGTCACTGACGACCGATTTAAACTGCTCAGCTTTACCGGTTCCGATGTAGTCGGTTGGGATATGAAAGCGCGTGCGGGACGTAAAAAAGTGACTTTAGAACTTGGCGGTAATGCTGCGGTATTGGTTGAGCCTGATACTGAAATTTCAACGGCATTTATTGAACGTTTAGTCGGTGGGGCGTATAACCATGCAGGGCAGGTGTGTATCAGCGTACAACGCATCTTGGTGCATGCCGATATCTATGCCGATGTGAAGAAAAAACTCGTGGCGAGAATGAAGCAACTTAAAGCCGCTGATCCTCATTTGGAAAGCACCATGGTCGGTCCAATGATTAAGGAAGCAGAAGCAACACGCGTACATAAATGGGTCGATAAAGCAGTAAAAAAAGGTGTTAAAGCATTGGTTCGTGGTGAACATCAGGGTGCATTGCTCGATCCAATTTTATTAGAAAATGTCGATGAATCATTGGAAGTGTATAAAGATGAAATCTTTGGCCCTGTAGCGATTTTAGAAAAATACAAAAATTTTGAAAAAGGCATCGCCAAAATTAATAGCAGCCGTTTTGGTTTACAAGCGGGTGTCTATACGCAAAATTTGAATAAAATGTTGTATGCGTGGAATCACTTAGAGGTTGGTGGAGTGATTATTAATGATATTCCATCTTTCCGTGTCGATAACATGCCATATGGTGGCGTAAAAGATTCTGGCTTAGGCCGTGAAGGAATTCAGTCTGCCATTCGAGATATGCAAGAAGAACGCGTATTGGCGATAAAACTGTAGTCGTTTAAACATGGGCTTGGTTCAGCATGATTGTGTTCGAAGCCCAGTTTTTAATCATTTCAAAATCTAAGGTGAATAAAAAAAAATGAAACGAATTTTATTATTGGTCAGTTTGATGACCGTGAATATGGCTGTCTTTGCCTTTAACGCCACTCAAATGGTGACGGATGCACGCAGTCAGATTGGGAAAACCTTATATTATGATCCTGCGTATACTGCACTGCGTTATCCGATGGGAGATGTCCCTTTAATCAAGGGTGTTTGTACCGACGTGGTAATTCGTGCATTACGACAGCAAGGAATTGATTTACAACAAGCCATTCATGAAGATATGAAAGCCAATTTTAAGCAGTATCCACAAAAATGGGGCTTAAAAAGTACTGATAAAAATATTGATCATCGGCGTGTTCCCAATATTCAAACCTGGATGCTACGTCAGGGCTTTGTTGTCAAAGATAAGCAGTATTTGGCCGGAGATATTGTCACTTGGGACTTAGGGCGTGGTTTAGTGCATATCGGTGTGGTTTCAGATCGTAAAGTGAAAGCTAGCGGTGTTCCGCTGATTATCCATAATATTGGAGAGGGCACACAGGAAGAAGATCTTTTGTATGCTTATCAAATTACCGGACATTATCGAGTGAAATAACTTTAAAAATTTAATTGGAAATAAAATATTCCTAAAAGTTATATTATTGATAACTTAAATTGTATGAAAAATAAGCTGATTAAATGAACATTTAAGCCTAAACACATTATAAAAATGGAATATTTGCCGTAGAAATTACAGAAAAACTTAAAAAAAGTGAGTATTGTTAATTCATACAAAGGGAAAGTTATTTGTGGTGTTTTTAACCAAAATGCGCATGTGATTTTTCTGTTTGCAATTTGGTATAGACGCTCACAAGGTATCTCACCAGATCAAACACCCAGAATTTTATTTTTATGGTTCTTTTTTTGCTCGCGATATAACCATAACAAGCAGCAGTTAAAGATGCCTGAGGTTTAGGTGTTCTATGTCAGATAATCGTGAAAACTGGTCGGCACGATCAGGATTTATCATTGCCGCTATTGGTTCTGCTGTAGGTTTGGGAAACATTTGGCGTTTCCCTTACGTGGCATATGAAAATGGTGGCGGTGCATTTTTAATTCCCTATTTAATTGCAATTTTTGCAGCGGGTTTGCCTTTATTATTCTTAGATTATGCAGTGGGGCATAAATTCCGAAAAGCACCGCCTACTGCATATAAAAAACTTATGAACAGTGAGGCATTAGGCTGGTGGCAAGTGATGGTGACACTCATCATCGGGATCTACTATGCCAGCGTATTGTCATGGGCCGGCAGTTATATTTTCTACTCAATTGGTCAAAAATGGGGTGAAGATACGCAAGGCTTCTTCTTTAATACCTACTTGCAAAATGCCGATGGAATTGCCTTTGGTTTTGTACCGACCTTATTTTTTGGATTGGTGATTGTTTGGGCGATTACCATGTTCATTTTATATGGTGGTGTGAAGAAGGGGGTAGAGCTTTCGAATAAAATCTTTATTCCATTGTTGGTGATTTTGTTCTCGATTTTGGTGATTCAAGCGGTACGTTTACCTGGTGCTACAGAAGGTTTAAATGCATTCTTTACGCCAAACTGGGATGCGATGACTGACTATAAAGTATGGTTAGCAGCCTTTGGTCATATCTTCTTCTCGTTATCGATTGGTTTCGGGATTATGTTGACCTATGCGTCTTACTTAAAAGCAAAAACCAACTTGACCGGTTCAGGTGTAGTCGTTGCATTAGCCAACTCATCATTTGAAATTTTAGCGGGTATTGGTATTTTTGCGGCATTGGGCTTTATGGCGCATAGTGCGGGCGTACCTGTAAATGAAGTGGTTTCAGGCGGTATTGGTCTTGCGTTTATTGCTTTCCCGAAAATCATTTCTAGCTTAGGTGCTGGCGGCGATTTATTTGGTTTCTTGTTCTTCTCGTCACTGGCTGTAGCAGGGATCACCTCAATGGTGAGTATTTTGGAAGTGCCAATTGCGTCGTTCCAAGATAAATTCGGCTGGTCACGTAAAAAAGCCGTAACGATTGTGGCAGGTGGTTCTGCCATTGTATCAACCTTAATTTTCTCAACGCATAGTGCAATTACTTTTGTTGACATCATTGACTACTTTGCCAATAACATTGGTATCGTGGCGGGTGGTTTGTTCTCGATTATCTTGGTGTCTTGGTTCCGTCGTCCATTGCTTGCGCAATTACGTGATCATGTGAATCAATATTCAAGTATCAAATTGGGCTTTGGTTGGAACTTCTTATTAACGGTTGTTACTCCGCTTTCATTATTAGTAGCTTTAGGCTTAACCATTAAAGACGTTGCATCTAAAGGCTATGGTGGTTATCCAGTTGACGTGTTATTGCCTGTAGCCGGTTTAGTCATTGCGATCTTTGTGCTTGGTGCCATTGTATTTAGTTGCATGAAAGACAAAAACCCTGAGGAGAAATAACATGAATACATCTGCATTAATCATGATGATCATTTCAATGGTTTTGCTTTGGGGCGGTTTGATCTTAGCGTCGATCCATTTAGCAAAACATCCAGATGAAGAAGATTAAGCTTCATCGTTGATAAAAAAAGGAACCCTCGGGTTCCTTTTTTATGTGGTGCTAAAAAGCAAATTCTATTGCAGATTAAGCTGTTTTTTGAATACGACAGTAGAAGAAGCCATCGCCATAACCCGCTTTCGGGAACAGTTGACGACCATGAATTTGTTCAACACCCCAATCCGCTTCAATTTTAATTTCTTGGGCATCGGCATGATTGGCAAAGAACTCAACCATTTGCTGTTCATTTTCAGCTTTTAAAATTGAGCAAGTGATGTAAAGCAGCGTACCGCCAACTTTAAGCTGCTTCCACATGTTTTCCAAAATTTGCTTTTGTAATACTACAGTTTTTGCAATGTCGCCCGATTGACGTAGTAAACGAATGTCAGGATGACGACGCATTACACCGACAGCAGTACATGGGGCATCGAGCACGATACAATCAGCAAGTTCAGGAGCAGTATAGGTGATGGCATCGGCAGTTTGGATTTCGACATGTGTACCATCGAGATCCAAACGATCAAGGTTTTCAACCACACGTTTTAGACGCTTTTCATCTTGATCCAGTGCAATGAGTTTCTTCGGTTGGAAAGTCTCTAAAATATGTGCGGTTTTACCACCCGGCGCAGCACAAGCATCAATCACAAATTTACCATCGAGATTTGGTAATAGTGTTGCACACAGTTGAGCATGTTCATCTTGTACCGAAAAACCACCTGCTTCAAAGCCCGGTAAACTTGGAATATGTAGGCTTTCGTCCATCACAATACCGACATTAGAGAGTTCACAGCGATGTGCATCGATGCCTTCATCTTCCAAAATATCAAGGTATTCGTCACGGCTGACTTGGCGTGTATTAACACGTAAAGTCAGTGGTGCAATTTGCTTAAGCTCATAACTAAGTTCATCAAATTGTTCGCCCCAGTCTTTTTTCAGACGTTTGGTTAACCAACTTGGTAAATTGGTGGCTTGTTCAAGTACGTCGTAGAACTGTTCTGTTTCACGTGTTGCACGGCGCAAAATTGCGTTGATTAAGCCACTTAGACTTCCCATACCCAATTGTTTTGCAGCTTCCACCGTTTCAGAAATTGCAGCATGAGCTGCGACACGGGTACACAACAATTGGTACAAACCAAGGTATAAACAGGTTTCAACCACTTGGTTATCTACCGGTTTAGACAGAAGCGGTAAAGTCAGTTGTTTCAATGCATACCATTGACGTAAACAACCGAGCACCAATTCATGGAATAACGCACGGTCTTTATCTGACACGATATTCATTTGCTGCGCGAGTACCGATTGCAGCGATTGACCATTTTGGACAGCCAATAACGTCTTCACTACCTGAGCACGTAAATTAAGGTCTCGGGTCGAGGCGTTGGGAGATTGCTTCATTATAAAATTTGTCCAATAGTCAATTTTTGGGTTTGTAAAATTTGTACAGGGTTGAGTGGTTTAGCACCTGGCCATTGTAAAGAGGTCAAAATAATCACGCTGCCATTGGCACAGGCAACGTGTATGCCTTTTTTGTCGATGGCAATGATTTCACCTGCTTGAGCGTTCGGTGCAGACACAGCAGAAAGTTCAGAATGCCAAACACGTAAGTTGTTTTGTTCATCCAACTGAATAAAGGCTACCGGCCACGGATTAAAGGCGCGAATATTACGATCGATTTGTACAGCATCGATGGACCAATCAATTTTTGCTTCGGCTTTTGAAAGCTTATGTGCATAAACCGTTAACGCTTCGTCTTGGACTTCACGGCTGTCCAGATATTGCTGCAATGTTTGTTCAGTGTCTAAAACGGCAGCAATTGCAGTTGCACCTTGCTCTGCAAGTTTGTCATGCAAAGTTGCAGAGGTATCCGTTGCTTCAATCGGGCAGATGGTTTTATACATCATGTCGCCAGTATCGAGTCCGGCTGCCATTTTCATAATGGTGACACCTGTTTCAATATCACCTGTTGCGATGGCACGTTGAATCGGTGCTGCACCGCGCCAACGTGGCAGCAATGAGCCATGAATATTTAGGCAACCATATTTCGGGGTATCTAGCACCACTTGCGGCAAGATCAAACCATAGGCTGCAACCACCATAACATCGGCATTTAAGGCCTTTAATTCCGCTTGTGCGGCTAAACCTTCTTCAGTCGATGATTTGAAATGAAGGGGTTGGTAAACAGGAATATGGTGCTCTAAAGCCAATTGCTTTACGGCAGAAGCTGTGAGTTTTTGTCCACGTCCAGCTTTGCGGTCAGGTTGAGTGTATACCGCAACAATTTCATGTTGTGTGTTGAGCAAAGCAGCTAGTGCTGTTGCGGCAAATTCTGGCGTACCGGCAAAGATGATTTTCAAAATGAATGAACCGAATCTGTGTTGAATATGTGGATTATAGCAAATGATTAATGCGTAATTTAGAACATTAGAAATTGATTTTTGCAACTTTGAAGCTGTGCAAGCTCAATGATTTCATAACCCAAAATCGCAAATTTGCAATTTTTAAATAAATTATATTTATATAAAATTTAAAAATTATTCATGAAAGTTTTGTATTGTGCAGGCATTGATGGCGGTATAGTAGATTTCAGTTAAAAGATTTTTGTCGTCAAATCACTCGGTTTTATTTATAGACCCATCTGCCCAAATCTCAGCTTAAAAAGCCATCTTTAAAAACAATGGCTTGGTGTATGATAGGTTTAAAATTCGACTGATTTTACATCATTGTCAGTATGATTTAGCCAGAGTGAATCTGTAGGATTCATTTCAAGCTCAAACTTTGTTGGAAATATAAAATGCCTGACTATCGTTCAAAAACATCGACACACGGAAGAAATATGGCGGGTGCGCGCGGCTTATGGCGCGCAACTGGTATGAAAGATGAAGACTTCGGTAAACCAATTATTGCCGTCGTGAACTCATTTACTCAATTTGTACCGGGTCACGTTCATCTTAAAGACCTTGGTCAACTCGTGGCGCGTCAAATTGAGCAAGCAGGCGGTGTAGCTAAAGAGTTCAATACCATTGCAGTCGATGACGGTATTGCGATGGGTCATGATGGCATGTTGTATTCATTGCCTTCACGTGACTTGATTGCAGACTCAGTAGAATACATGGTGAGCGCGCACTGTGCCGATGCCATGGTATGTATTTCCAACTGTGACAAAATTACTCCAGGGATGTTGATGGCGGCAATGCGTTTGAACATTCCAGTGGTATTTGTCTCTGGCGGCCCAATGGAAGCGGGTAAAGTCAAAATCCGTGGCAATGACAAAGCGATCGACTTGATTGATGCCATGATTGTGGCTGCAGATGACAACTATACTGATGAAGAAGTTGCTGAATACGAACGTTCTGCATGCCCAACTTGCGGTTCATGCTCAGGTATGTTCACCGCAAACTCAATGAACTGCTTAACAGAAGCATTGGGTCTGTCTTTACCGGGTAACGGTTCTACATTGGCAACACATGCAAACCGTAAAAAATTATTCGAACGCGCAGGCTCTTTAATTGTTGAATTGGCTAAACGTCATTATGAACAAGATGATTACAGCGTTTTACCACGTGAAATGGTGACCAAAGCCTCGTATGAAAATGCCATGACTTTAGACATCGCGATGGGTGGTTCAACCAATACCGTTCTACACTTGTTGGCTGCAGCCAATGAAGCTGGCGTTGATTTCACGATGGACGACATTGACCGTTTGTCTCGTAAAGTGCCTGTACTCTGTAAAGTTGCACCTGCGAAGAACGACGTGCATATGGAAGATGTACACCGTGCTGGCGGTATCATGTCCATTCTCGGTGAATTAGACCGTGCAGGCTTATTAGACACATCTGTGGGTACTGTTCACGAAGCAAGCTTAAAAGATGCTTTAGATAAATGGGACATTATCCGTACTGAAAATGAAGATGTATACCAATTCTTCCGTTCAGCACCAGGCGGTGTACCAACGCAAACTGCATTTTCACAAGATCGATATTACCAACGACTAGATGGTGACCGTGAAAATGGCGTGATCCGTAATGCTGAACATGCGTTCTCGAAAGACGGTGGCTTAGCTGTGCTTTACGGTAACATTGCGCTCGATGGTTGTATCGTAAAAACTGCGGGTGTAGATGATTCAATCTTGAAATTCAACGGTACTGCACGTGTGTTTGAAAGCCAAGATTCAGCAGTAGAGGCGATCTTGGGTAATGAAATCAAAGCCGGTGATGTGGTTGTGATTCGCTATGAAGGCCCACGTGGTGGTCCGGGTATGCAAGAAATGTTGTACCCAACCAGCTACTTAAAATCGAAAGGTCTAGGCAAAGAATGTGCGTTATTGACTGACGGTCGTTTCTCGGGCGGTTCGTCAGGCCTGTCTATTGGTCACGTTTCACCTGAAGCAGCAGAAGGTGGTGCAATTGGTTTGGTGGAAGATGGCGATTTAATCGAAATTGATATTCCAAACCGTACCATCAACCTTGCTGTTGATGAAGCAACCATGGCCGCTCGCCGTGCAGCGCAAGAAGCTAAAGGTTGGCATCCAGTGGAAGAGCGTCCGCGTAAAATTTCGAAAGCATTGAAAGCCTATGCAATGCATACCACGAGTGCGGCGAAAGGCGCAGTACGTGAAATCTAAATTTTAGATCTCCAAATAAAAAAGCACTCCACATGGGGTGCTTTTTTAATTTACATCCACATAACTTGCATTGGATACGAGGAAATGTCATCCGCAACTGTCTGAGGCAAACGGTAATTTAAAAGTGAATGTTTCTGCGATCATTTTTTTAGTTGCAAACAGTTGCCGAGTTTTGCGGATGACAAATGGTTTTGGTTACTTTGCCGAAACAAAAGTAACATACGAGCTCCGAAAATTAGCTTTTATAGAGGTAAGACTCCGCTGTAATCAGCTTTTAAATGAAATAATGGGACAATAATTCTAAGTTATAGATTTCTTAATCTGATTAAAAATAATGTTTCTTGAAGCAACTAAATAAAATTTAATAATTAGTGGATGTCATTAAAATTCTAAAAAGACAGCCTCGAATAGTAGCTATAATTTATATGGCTTTGTGTAGGCAATCCCTTACTTTTGAAAGATCCAAAGTAACAAAAATCTTTTGTTCTGCTGATATGGCATCCCTGCCATACAGGAAAACAGCGACATCCATGTCGCTTTGTCATGTGATTGAATGGTATTGCATGCGCTAAAAATCTCTTTTGTTGAGATGTAATTTCTTTTACATGCCGAGCGCTTTCTATACAATAAATTTAAAAGAACCCGCCAAAGCTGAAGCCAAAATCAGCCATCGCCAAGGAAGAACAATGAGTAAAAATAATATCCGTGAACATTCCGCTCCTGTTTATGAAGGTATCGAAAATGCACCTGCACGTTCCATGATGCGTGCCACGGGCTTTCAAGATGCAGACTTTAAGCGCCCATTTATTGGCATTGCTTCGACTTGGGCCAATGTCACGCCGTGTAATATGCATATTGATGGATTGGCGCGTAAAGCTGAAAGCGGGGTGAATGCTGCAGGCGGTAAAGGCATTATTTTCAATACCATTACGATTTCTGACGGCATTTCCAACGGTACAGAAGGCATGAAGTATTCATTGCTATCGCGGGAAATTATTGCCGATTCCATTGAAGCTGTGGTGGGCTGTCAGGCCTATGATGGCGTAATTGCCATAGGCGGCTGCGACAAAAACATGCCGGGCTGTATCATGGGTTTGGCGCGATTAAACCGTCCGGGCCTGTTTATTTATGGTGGCACCATCAAACCCGGAGCAGGGCATACCGACATGATTTCGGTATTTGAAGCAGTGGGTCAGCACGCCAAAGGCGAAATTAATGAAATTCAGGTCAAGCAGATTGAAGAAGTCGCGCTGCCGGGGCCGGGTTCGTGCGGCGGTATGTATACGGCCAATTCGATGGCTTCAGCGATTGAAGCCTTAGGCATGAGCTTGCCAGGTTCATCGGCGCAGGAAGCAGTTTCAGCAGATAAAATTGAAGATTGCCAACGCGCAGGTGAAGCCGTAATGAACCTGCTGCGTCTCGATATTAAGCCGCGCGACATTATGACCAAAGCTGCTTTTGAAAACTCGATTAAAGTGCTGATTGCTTTAGGCGGGTCAACCAATGGCGTGCTGCATTTGATTGCCATGGCGCATACTGCAGGCGTAGAACTCTCTTTAGATGATTTTGTGCGCATCGGTAAAGATATTCCTGTGGTGGCCGATGTGCGTCCATCGGGTAAATATTTAATGTCGGAATTGATTGCCATTGGCGGCATTCAACCGCTAATGAAGCGCATGCTGGATGCAGGTATGCTCGATGGTTCTTGCCTGACGGTCACAGGCAAAACTTTGGCAGAAAACTTAGCCGATGTAGCAGACTATCCTGCAGGTCAGCAAATTATTCTGCCGTTTGATGCACCGATCAAAAAGGATTCGCACTTAGTAGTGCTCAAAGGCAATTTATCACCGACAGGTGCGGTGGCTAAAATTACCGGTAAAGAAGGGCTATATTTTGAAGGGCCTGCGCGGGTATTTGAGGGTGAGCAGGGTGCCATGCGCGGTATTTTAGATGGTGAAGTACAAGAAGGCGAAGTGGTGGTGATCCGCGGTGTTGGACCCAAAGGCGGGCCGGGTATGCCTGAAATGCTGAAACCGACTTCAGCGATTATTGGTAAAGGTCTAGGCAAATCCGTCGCACTGTTGACTGATGGGCGTTTCTCGGGCGGCAGCCATGGTTTTGTGATTGGTCATGTGACACCAGAAGCCTATGAAGGCGGCCCAATTGGCTTGGTCAAAAACGGCGATAAAATATCAATTAACGCTGAAACGCGTGAAATGACTTGGCATGTGGCTGAGGATGAACTTGCCGCACGTCGTGCGGCCTGGGTCAAACCGAAACCAAACTATACCCACGGCGCATTGGCTAAATTTGCCAAGTTGACCTCTGGTGCGGAAAAAGGTGCGGTGACTGACCTAAATCTAGACGTCTAATCCATTGTTAAACATTGAACATTCAGCCCTGACTTGATATAAGTTTTGCACAAGGCTTATATCTCATTTAAAACAGCTTCATAATAGAAGTTGAATTTTAAGCATGTGCTGGCAGGTTCGGCACAATTCATCATTTTGAGGCAAAAAACGCATGTCACTGTTACGCCGTTGGTTCGATCCAATCCGATCGAGTTGGTTTTATCAGAAACCGACCCGACAAGCGGTGTTACCCACGGAACAAGGTCTGAGTGTTTATCTTCGACTGGATGATGTCTATAGCTATTTGGCTGCTCAGCAACTGCCTCAATTAGAAGAAATTCTCAGTGATGAAATTAAACCACTGAAAGTGATTATTTGTCGTCAGAGTGCTGAACCTCCTAATCAAATGTCATCGATAGAATGGCAACAATATTGTCTGAATGATGCCCAAATTTTAGCGCGGCAGCATCGTTTTAGTTTTCATGAAACACCTGAACAACCGACCGCTGAAGCTTTAGAACAAGCCGAAATTATTCTAAAAAATACCCCATTACGCGGCCAAGACTTTCTCTATTTACTTGAAGATGTGTTCCACATGCTGTGGCAAAAGCAGTATGGCAAGCTGAGAACACTGTACGCGATGGCCAGCCGTCATCATAAAGCGCAAGATTTTCCAGAACGGATCTTTTCTGACTTAGCAATTTTGACGGGGTATTTTGAATTTGGCGAACGTAAGTACCATGCTGTAGATGATTTACTGCGTTTAACGCGCCGTTTAAAACAACAAAAACTCCTGACAGATAACCCGATCTTTATGATCAATCATATTGAATGGCGTGAGCACCTGATCAGTGATGCAGAAGAGCTGAATGAAATTCAGGGACTCGATCCTGAGCTTGATCTTTATATCGCGATGGAAGATCCGATTTCATGGTTACTGTTGGCTTATATTCGTGAGGAATTGGCGGACTATTATAATATTCAGCTGAATGTGTATCCATTGTCGTATCACGGTCGTGATTTGTTTGACTGGAGTTTGGCAACACGTCTGTCTAAACGGACCGAAGTTAAGTTCACACCATTTTGCCGGCCTACAGAAGCTGCGACATTAGCTATGTCACAGCTTTACTACAGTGCACCTGAAGAGCAGCGTATTGATGTTATGTATCGCATTTTGGAAGCCGTATGGACCAAAGGGCGTGATTTATCCTTCAAAGCACATTTTCAGGCTTTACAGTATGAGTTAGAGATTTCTGAACTGACTACTAACGATATTGCTGAAAAATTAAAAGAAAATGATATGCACTGTGAGATGAAGTCACAGCCCGATTTTCCTGTTTTAGAATTACGTATTGCAGGTCAAAGCTATGTATTTAATAGCTTATACCGCGTTTGGATGATTGAAAGTATTTTCAGTAATGTGTTAGAAGAGAAGTATAAAAGTGAAAACACCGCTGAAAGTGAAGCCAGAGAAGATGAAGAAAGAAAAAGTTGAGTCATTAGAGCAAGCCCGCGCACAGATTGATGTGATTGATCAGGGGATTATTGAGCTCATTGCTGCACGTCAGTTTTATGTCGATCAAGCGGTGCGTTTTAAGCGTTCAGTACAGGATGTTCAATCACCAGAACGTGTCGAAGCGGTGATAAGTAAAATTCGTCTACAAGCCACAGAGCACGGTGTAAATGCAGATATTGTGGAACGTTTATACCGCGATATGATTCAGCATTTTATTCAACGTGAGTTGAAAGAGATTCGACCGTAATTTTTAGTTTTTGAGATTAGATCAAATTTATTAATGTTCTTTTTTAATATCACCAACTGAAAAGATGATGATTTGATTTACATTTTGAAATTTTATTAATTTTTTTATTTGTTATTCTACTTCTAATTACAATAATTGGATCTAGCATGACTAGCCCTACTTTTTTGCATGAACTATCAGAAGAACAGCTAAAAAAAACTTTCTCAAGACGATATTCAAAAGATTCACCAAGCAGAACAACTCTATTGGAATCATAAGCCGCATACCAAATATTATGCAGCTTTTAATGGTTCAAAAACAAAAAAAGGTGGGTTAGTTCGAGCATCTAATCATGCTTATAAGGTCAACGGGATCTCTTTAGCTTTGGTCGGTGATGAAGCTATATATTTAGATGGTTCGACAGCAAAAATTATCTCCGGCGCAGGATTTCTTCTAAATGTTGATGGCAGGGCCGCAGCACTTATCGGATCATTATTAGAAAATGGCGATGAAATTATTGATAGTCCGGTCACTTCCCATGTTTTACGCTTATATCATGATGCAACTATCCCTGAAGGTTTTATGAATCCAACTTTGGGAGACTCAAATAATGTCTAAAGGATTTGGCATTCATGGCTCAACAACAAGTCACGGTGGGACAGTCATGTCCACGCAGTCCCGAAGTTCACAGATGGGGAATCTCTTTCTTCGTGCGGGAGATGGTTTCGCCTGTCCAAAATGTAAAACTTGGTCTACCTTAATTAAGAGTAATGATCATGTGATTTTTGATGGAAAGGCAGTGGCTTATGTAGGTGATAAATTTACTTGTGGGGCTTCATTGATGCCAAACCAAGTACATGTTGTTGGGACTAGTGGTGGAATAAGTTCATTAAATAGCCCAATTTTTAAGCCAAGTATGTTGCAGAATAATTTAACGAATAGTTTTGTAAGTGATAAGAAAAAATATGAAAATTACTATATAGAGAGAAACCAAACTGATTATGTGAAATTTAAGACTGCGATCCCTCCATATGATGAGGATAAAAAAGGATTATTTGGAATTGTTGCACAATTAGCCTCTGGAGTATGTGATTTTATTGTTACGTATATTGTTAAAAATAAAGAACTTTTTGTAACGGTGTCATATATGCCGCCGGTGGTTAAAAATGATGCAAGTAAAATTATTCCGCGTGCGACCCTAAGACTATTTAAAGAAAAAAATAGAAAATTTGACTTGTTAAAAACTCAAGAGTTAAAAATTGCTAATGGTATTTGGAATACTGAAAAAGGAAAAGAGCCAGTTGGATCTTGTAATATCAACTTACCTGAACCTGATATATCACTCTTAAAAGTTGAATTAGATTTGGGATATATACTGAAGTTTGATGGTGGAACAGTTACACCAATTCCTAGTTTAAACTCATACCTTTACCTTAAACTCCGCAGCGAGAGAAGTTTGATGAAGCATTTTTTTATTTTCTTAACCTTATTTTTTATATTTGGTAGTACTGCTTGCTCGTCTGAGAAAATTAGTTTGAATCAGCATGAAGTTAAAGAAGCTCAAAAAAAAGAATCAATTTCAACGCTGTCTAAAGAAGATACAGCTATAATAAATGATTATAAAAATACTATTAATAAACTTAATCTGAGAGATAAAGAAAACGCAGATAAAGTAATGAAAGATAGTTTGTCTGAAATAAAAAAGATCACGAATGATCAAGAACGACAAAAGATTGAAATGCAAATCTACTTAGCAACAGGCATGTATGAAGAGGCTTATAATCTTAATCATAAAATGTTAAATGACTCTTTCAGTCAGGAACTTTTAGTGACTCAGTGTGAGTTAAGCTATTATGCTAAAAGATCGAAAGATGAATATGAAAAATGTTATTCCGATTTAGCATTGATTTTAAAAGAAGAATTAAGGAAAGTATCAAAAAATGACCCTCAGTATATTTATGGTGAGTGGGGCTATTTGCTATCAATGTATAAATCTGGGAACGTTGAATATAAAAATAAAATAAAAAAATTTATTGATTCGATTCAAGATGAAACGGTGAAATATCAATTCGAAAGTTCTTATGAATTAGCTGAAGAGCAAATGAGTAGTTATGACAGTAATTAAAGTAAATTGTAATTACTTTTTTATTGAATCCAACTACCTTGTCTATAGTTGATTTTAAGCACAGCCTCAACTTTTTATTGAGGCTCTATTCCAAAAACACTGATTTTTCAAAGCGTCTGAATTGCTTAGCATAGAGCCAATTCTTCAGCGAGTTTCGCCATGATTTGGTTCGTCATCACCGTTTTTGCAATCGCAGGTCTAATTAAAGGCACGATTGGGTTAGGCCTGCCTGCGGTATCGATGGGCCTCCTCACCATGGTGATCAGTCCATTTCAGGCAGCCACGTTATTGATCATTCCATCTATGGTCACCAACTTTTGGCAACTATTTGCCGAAGGGCAGGTGCTGCGACTAATTCAACGCTTTTGGCCCTTGTTACTTGGGATTATCGTCGGTTCAATTTGGAGTATTTTTCCAACTTTAGGACATGGTGAATTTAAAAGTGAAGCTTTACTGGGGGGCATGTTGGCACTATACGGACTGTATGGGCTTTGTGCCAAAAGCTTGCCGAACTTTGCACCACATGAAAAATGGCTATCTCCAATGATCGGTTATCTTGGTGGAGCGCTGACTGTTGCGACCGGTGTGGTGGTGATTCCTGTGGTGCCATATTTGCAAGGTTTGCAACTGAAACGCGATGATCTCGTACAGTCACTCGGTTTGGCCTTTACCACGTCGACTATTTGTTTGGCAGTGTTCTTACAGCAAAATCCTGTGGAAGATTTTCCGATTGATTATGCCATGTCAGCCATGGCACTGATTCCAGCGCTCATTGGCATGTGGGCAGGGAAAAAAATCCGTTATCGCATTCCAGAACAAGAATTCCGTAAGGTGTTTTTTATCGGGTTGATTGCCCTCGGTGGCTATATGATGCTGCACCAGTTAGGAGTGATTTGAAGCCTAGACTTAGCCATCTAAAGTAGATTTTTGTGACAGTAGAAACTGACTGAAATGCTGATAATTTAAGGGTAAATCATCAAAATTACGTGCGGTGAGCAGCAATTTTCGATTGGCCCAGTCACCGCTGAGCTCAACTTGGGCAAAGGCATACAAATTGATTAATCGTTGGGCTGCACGTTTTGGCATGATGGCAATGCCCACACCATTCGCCACCACTTGGGCGATTGCGGCAAAGTTCGGCAAACGCAGCCGATACTGAATTTCACAGCCGAATAATTTGGCTTGAGCCTCGATCGATTGTTGCAAGGAATGATATTGCATCAAACCGACAAAGGGATAATTTAAAATCTCTGCGGGTTTGACGCTAGATATCGAGGCCAATTCATGAGTTATAGGACAAATCAGTACCAAAGGATCATTTGCAAACTCAAGCGTTTGTAGTTGTTCAGATTTAAAGAAACCTGAAATTAAGCCTAGTTGTGCATTACCTTGCTCTATCGCTGCAATGATGTCTTTAGACTCGGCTTCATGCAGCTCAATTTGTGTATTGGGATTTTCCAGCAAATAGCGTGGCAGCAAAACCGGCAAATATTCACTTTGTGCAGATGAATTACACCATAAGGTCATATTGGAACTTAGCCCATGGGCAAAGGGCAGCATCGCGTGTTCTAATTGTTGCCCCTCACCTAAGATGCGCTGTGCATGTTCAACCAAGGTTTGACCGGCAAGAGTCAGTTTGACCCCTTTGGCTTGGCGAGTGAAAAGGGCTGTGCGGTAATGCTGTTCGAGTTTTTTAATCCGTTCACTGGCTGCTTGTAGCGAGATGGCAGAACGAGCAGCGCCTTTGGTCAGACTGCCGCTTTCTACAATGTGCAGCACCAATTGGAGGTCGAACAAATCCAGTCGCATATGGTGTATTCCTTGGCTAATGCCTTATCTTACCGAAAGAGCAGCTATAAAAAAAAGCGACCTTTCGGCCGCTTTTCAAATGAATGTTGTATTCTTTTTTAAATGCTTTGGAGGCTTATTCTGATTTATCGCCCAAGCTAAAGAACCAGTTCAAAATCAGCGCTGCAAATGTAGCAGTACCAATACCACCTAAGTTGAAGTTACCGAATTGAAGTGCAAAGTCACCTGTACCTAAAATAATCGTGACTGCTGCCACCATCAGGTTTTTATTTTTTGAGAAATCGACTTTGTTTTCAATCCAAATTTTCGCACCTGCAATGGTAATTAGACCAAATACAACAATCGATGCACCTGTCAAAATGGCTTGCGGAATGGTATGAATAATCGCACCAAACTTTGGAGAAAGACCAAGGAAGATGGCGAATACACCTGCAAATACAAAAACGATGGTCGAGTAAACACGTGTTACTGCCATCACACCTATATTTTCGCCATAGGTGGTCATACCCGGACCGCCGACACCGCCTGATAGTGTGGTTGCAACACCATCTGCAACGAAGGCTTTACCAATGTGCGGATCGAGGTTTTCACCTGTCATCGCACCTACAGCTTTGATGTGGCCAAGGTTTTCAGCAACCAAAATCAACGCAATCGGTGCAATGATCAGCATGGCATTGAAATCAAAAACAGGCGAGTGGAATTGAGGAACACCAAACCAAGCTGCATCTTGTACTGGAACGAAGTTGATTGGTGTGCCATGACCCATGACATTGGAAATGATGTAATACACCAAATATGCCAGTAATAGACCGACCAATAGCAATAAGCGTTGTAATAAGCCCTTCGTGAACACCGCAATCGAACCCATACATAGTACAGTGACTAATGCCATCCACATATTAAAGTTATTACCGGCAACCCCTTTAATGGTCACTGGGGCAAGGTTGAGACCAATGATCATCACCACTGCACCTGTCACTACAGGTGGCATGAGTTTTTCAATCCAACGGGTACCCGTTGCCATCACGATAAAACCAAAAATGGCATATAAAATACCGCAGGCCATGATCCCGCCAGCAGCCAATGCAATATTGGCATTGGGCGCGCCAGTACCTGACGCTGCATAACCTGTTGCGGCAATGACCACACCAATAAAGGCAAAGCTTGAGCCTAAATAACTTGGTACACGACCACCTGTCATAAAGAAGAACAGGATGGTACAGATCCCCGACATTAAAATCGCAAGGTTGGCATCAAAGCCCATCAAAAATGGCGCAAGGACAGTTGCACCAAACATTGCAAAGGCATGTTGTATCCCCAATACAACACTTTGCACCGGAGGTAGGTACTCATTTGTACCTACAGGACGTGCATCAATATTGCCTTCGTACGGGCGCCATTTGGGAAACCAATTGGACATAAAATGAGCACTCAATAGATAAATTGTGCACATCATACTCTTGTTTTTTAGAAGATTTAATCTCTTTTAAAAATATTTTGTTCAAACTAATTACATGACTTTACATGTAAATTTACCAAATGGTAAAAGTTTTAAAGGTGTAAAAAAGGCATTAAATCATGCAATTAATCAAATAGGCTTGGAGCCAATTCTTCATAAATTTTTCTTATTTTATATATTCCAAAATAAATTAAAACCAATATGAATGGTCAAAAAAAAAGCACACAGTTCTGTGTGCTTTTTGAAAACTTGGAAGATTTAGCCAGTGTTACGCAACCCTGCCGCAATACCCGCGATGCTGACCATCAACGCATGGTCGACTGGGGTATTTTCAGCCTGACGCTCGGCAAGGTAAGCGCGGCGGCGTTTCATTAGCTCGGCTTGCAGTAAATGTAGTGGCAATAAATAAGGTTTACGCACCTTCATGGATTGGTCGAGCACATCGTTACTGCTGAGTAATTTTGATTCACCTTTGAGTGCTAATAGCGTTTGTACCGCATCACGTAAGCGCTGACGCAACTCTTCGCCCAATTGTTTGAGGTCTGAGTCATCAGTCAGATGAGACTCATAATACAGCGCCACATGACCATCAGCCTTAGACAAGACCATTTCCAACATATCAATCAGGGTTTGGAAATAAGGCCATTGCTCTAACATTTCTTCGAGTGTCTGCTTTTGACCCTGATCAATCACTTGATTAATCGCAGCACCTGTACCGAGCCAAGCAGGTAACATCAAACGGATTTGCGTCCATGCGAACACCCAAGGAATCGCACGTAATGACTCAATTCCACCGCTAACTTTACGTTTGGCTGGGCGTGAGCCAAGCGGTAACATTTGCAGTTCAAGTTCTGGTGTCACAGTCCGTAGATATTTTACAAAATGCGGATTTTCACGCACGGTTTGACGATACACCTGTACCGACAGATCCGTCATGCTGTGCATGAGCTGACGCCATTCCTGTTTCGGTTCAGGCGGTGGTAATAAGGTCGCTTCTAAGGTCGCTGCGGTGTAAATTTCTAAGTTTTGTAAGGCAATGCCTTCTAATCCAAACTTGAAGCGAATCATTTCCCCTTGTTCTGTGACACGGATCGCTCCTGAAATCGAACCCGGTGGCTGTGAAAACAGCGCTTGCTGTGTCGGCGCACCACCACGGCTGATTGAACCGCCACGGCCATGGAATAATGTCAGTTGTACATCATGTTTTTTCGCAACTGCGGTTAATTCTTCCTGTGCACGATACTGCGCCCAGTTTGCCGACATAAAGCCCGCATCTTTGGCTGAGTCTGAATAGCCAATCATCACCTCGTGTTTACCCTGAATATGCTGCTTATACCAATGCATATTAAATAGGGTATTCATGGTACGGGCTGCACCATCCAAATCTTTTAAGGTTTCAAACAGTGGCACGACACGTAGCGCTTGTTTGATGCCGGCTTCTTTTTGCAGTAACAATACGGCCAAGACATCACTCGGATGTTCTGCCATGGAAATAATATAAGCCCCTAAACTTTCAGGTGGCTGTTCTGCCAAAGTGCGCATGGTCGCAAAGACTTCTTGTACATCCGGATGTTCAATCAGACTTTGTTTCGGCTCATTTAAAAACTTCGGTAGCAGAGGTCGTTTGCTTTGGAGTTCCTGAATCAAGAAGTTTTGACGGGCTTGCTCCGTCCATGTTTCAAAATTACCTAAACCTAAATATTCCGTAATAGCAGAAATCGCTTGGCGATGACGTGTGGATTCCTGACGAATATCGAGTTTGAGTAATTCGATACCGAAACAATTTACCCGATGAATAAAGTCGAGTAACTGACCATTGGCAATTTCAGGTAAACCGCTGTCAATCAGTGAACGGTAGCAAACCAATAGTGGATCGAGCAGCTCATGGCGGCTTTTAATGACTTGGCTATCGTCAGCATCTTCACCACGGAGTTTTAGTGCCAACCAGTGACGAGTGGCTTTGAGGCGTTCCCGCGCATCACGTAGATATTCACGATAGGGTTCAGGGTGGAAATGGCCTAAGGCATCACTAAGTTCTTTACTGCATTCTTGAATCGAAAGTTCCCAGCGCAGGTCTTCGATATCGCGTAAATACAAGTCGGCAGCTTTCCAACGTGAAAGCCACAGCACTTCTTGAGTAATATTATGGGTGACGTTTGGGTTGCCATCACGGTCACCGCCCATCCATGATGCAAAGCGCACAGGAGCAACATTTAAAGGCAAGGTCTTGCCACAATGATCTTGAACCATGCCATCCAATTCACGCATGAATTTGGGTACAGCATTCCACAAGGTCTGTTCAATGGTCGTGAAGCCCCATTTAGCTTCGTCGACAGGCGTCGGGCGATGTTGACGAATTTCATCCGTTTGCCATGCCGAGCAAATCAGTTGTTTTAAATCATCCAGTACGGCTTTGCGTTCGCGTGGTGTAAGTTTTTGTTGATCCATTTTAAACAGGCAATCATTAATCCCATCATATTTCTGGATCAAGGTACGGCGGCTGACTTCAGTTGGATGTGCAGTCAGGACCAGTTCAATTTTTAATTCACAAATTTGTTGGAACAGTTGGTCCGCACTGATGTTATTGCTTTTAAATTTTTCAAATAAATGATCGAGTGGATTCGGTGATGGTGCTTGCTCATCAAACTCACTTTGGCGACGGCTGCGCACCACATTGTATTGTTCGGCAATATTGGCGAAGTTGAGAAAGTGCGTAAATGCACGGGTCAGAGGCAGAATTTCTTCATCTTTTAAATTTAAAAATAATTGTTCTAACTGTTTTTCAGCTTCAACTTGTCCATCGCGCGCGCCTTTAGACAAAGCACGAATTTGCTCTACCTGATTAAACAAATCTTGTCCTGCATGCTGCTTTAGGGTTTCACCTAATAAATTGCCCAGTAAGCGCACGTCTTCACGTAATGGAGCATCAATTTGTTGAATCATTTGTTATTTCTCCGCGTATTCCTGTCTCGACTATACCCCGAAAGTGCTGTGGCAAAAGGGGGGTACAGACAAAAGTCGGATGACTTTTCTAGGTAAATGAGCAGTAGCTATGCCATTTGTTTCAGTTTAGCCTTGAAATATTTCAGAAAATGCTTAGCTCTGTGTGCCGAGTTGATATTTCAGCATAAAGATGTCGATGGCAGAGTGAATAATGGCCTGTCGCTCTGCTGTTTCAGGTACTGGGCGCATGCCCAATAAGACTTCTTGATGGCGTAGTCCCATCAGTAGCGACACAATCAGTTCAGTTTGTCGGGCAGGATTATCCTGCTGAATGAAATTTAAAGCTGCTGCGTCTTGAAAGAAATTCTCCCAGACTTGGCGCATTTTCAAATGTGAGGCACGGAAAAACTGTTCCACCAAGGGACTGTGTTCGGCAGCCAACTCCAAAAGTAATAAGTCCAGTTTAATGGCTTCTGGCAAATTCATGATGTTCAGCCCCAACTCACAAATTTCAATGAAAGCCTGCATAAAATGACTTTCGCTGTGCAGATGTCGCGGGCGAGTATTTAAAATATATTCACAGGTATCTTCAATTGCACTGGTAAATAAGGTGGCTTTGTCCTGAAAATGATTATAGACCGTCAGTTTGGTGACCCCTGCATGTTGCGCAATCTGATTCATGCTGCAACCGTGATAGCCCATTTCTAAAAATAATTGTTTTGCAGACTCTAAAATCCGTTGTCGTTTTTCTAAGTCTTTCGGGCGGCCGACATTCATTTGCTAAAAAAATTCCAAAAAAGGCGAAAAGGTCATTGATTTAGGATAATTAATCTAATTAATGTACCGCATGGTTTATTAATTAAAAAATAACCAAATTAATTGAATAATATTCTGCCCTAAAAAAGACTTTTTATTAAGAGCGAACTTCATGAGTACGATTAAGACCACAGTTGTCAGCATGATTATCGTTTGCAGTGTGACCTTATGGGGATGCAGCAAGGATAAAGCCCAAACGGAACAGGAAGTGCCATTTGTGATGGTGACTCAGCCGGGCGCCACACATTTTGAACAAAAAAGTTATGCGGGTGATGTACAAGCCCGCCAGCAAACAGCTTTAGCTTTTCGGGTTGGCGGCCAAATCACTGAGCGCTATGTCGATGTTGGAGACCAAGTCCGAGTCGGGCAAGTCTTGGCAAAATTAGACGTCAAAGATGCACAGTTGCAACTGAATGCAGCACAAGCGCAGCTTGAAAGTGCGCGTTCCGCTGCACACATTGCTGAAGATGAACTAAAACGCTTTAAGCAATTATTGCCAGTCAATGCCGTGAGTCGCTCGCAGTACGATGCTGTAGAAAACCAATATAAAGCAGCACAGTCGAACTTAAAGCAAGCTCAATCCAATTATGATGTGAGTCGTAATCAGACCGGTTATAACCAATTAATTGCCAATAAAACTGGGGTCATTACTGAGCGCAATATTGAGATTGGTCAAGTGATTGCAGCAGGACAACCGGCATTTCAATTGGCGATTGCAGGTGAACGTGAAGTGGTCATTGGTGTGCCTGAACAAGCGGTTACTGAAATTAAAACAGGGCAGGATGCATGGGTCACCTTGTGGTCGAAACCACAGGAAAAATTTGCAGGCTATGTGCGTGAAATTAGTCCTGCAGCCGATCAGTCTCGTACATATAGTGTCAAAGTGGCATTGCGTGAAGGCAATAGTGCCATTCAACTGGGGCAAAGTGCACGGGTATTTTTAACCAAAGCACAGCAGAATGTTTTGCATGTGCCGTTATCGAGTGTGTCTGCGAGTGGTCAGCAGGCATATGTGATGGTGGTCAATGCAGATAATACGGTACGTAAAGTTCCAGTGAGTTTAGGTGAATACGGACGTGACAGCGTGCCCGTACTTAGTGGTCTGCAAGCAGGGGATTTTGTGGTGGTTGGCGGTGTGCATTTGCTCCGCGAAAAACAAAAAATACAACCTGTTGATCGTGAAAATCGAGCGGTACACATTCAGGCAGGAGTTAAATAATGAATTTTAACTTGTCTGAGTGGGCACTGAAAAATAAAGGCTTAATCCTTTATTTTATGATTCTGCTGGGCATCGTTGGGATATTTTCTTATTCCAAATTGTCGCAGAGTGAAGACCCGCCATTTACCTTTAAAGTCATGGTGATTCAAACCTATTGGCCTGGTGCAACAGCCAAAGAAGTTTCGCTACAAGTCACCGATCGGATTGAAAAAGAACTGATGACCACGGGGCAATATGAACGCATCATGGCGTATTCACGTCCGGGTGAATCCATGGTGACCTTTGTGGCCAAGGACAGTTTACGTTCGCAGCAAGTCCCTGATGTTTGGTACACCGTGCGTAAAAAGGTCAATGATATTCGCCATCAATTACCATCTGGGGTGCAAGGTCCTTTCTTTAATGATGAGTTTGGTGACACCTTTGGTAATATCTATGTGCTGACCGGCAAAGACTTTGACTATGCCACCATGAAGGAATATGCCGACCGTTTACAGCTCCAGTTACAACGGGTCAAAGACGTTGCGAAAGTGGATTTGATTGGTCTACAAGATCAAAAAGTTTGGATTGAAATTTCCAACACCAAAGCCACACAAATGGGCATACCCGTAACGGCGATTCAACAAGCCTTGCAGCAGCAAAACACGGTTGCCAGTGCTGGCTTTTTTGAAACCAATTCTGACCGGATTCAAGTACGTGTCAGTGGTAATTTACAAAACATTGATGAACTGCGCCAGATGCCCTTATTGGTGAATGGTCGAACGATTCAATTGGGTGATGTAGCAGATGTACATCGGGGCTTTAGTGATCCACCGCAGCCGCGTATGCGTTTTATGGGAGAAAATGGTTTAGGCATTGCAGTATCGATGCGTAAAGGTGGCGACATTCTGGCTTTGGGTAAAAACCTAGAAACAGAATTTGCCCGCTTGCAAAAAACCTTGCCCTTGGGCATGGAACTAAAAAAAGTGTCGGATCAGCCTGTAGCCGTGAAGCGCAGTGTCAATGAGTTTATGAAAGTCCTCGCTGAGGCGGTGATTATCGTCCTATTGGTGAGCTTCTTCTCCTTGGGTTTCCCTACAGGTCTTGTCGTTGCATTTTCCATTCCATTGGTCTTGGCAATGACCTTTGCCGGTATGCAGATGTTTGATGTCGGTTTGCACAAGATTTCTTTGGGAGCATTGATTCTCGCACTCGGCTTATTGGTGGATGATGCGATTATTGCTGTCGAAATGATGGCGATCAAAATGGAGCAGGGCTATAGCCGGTTACAAGCCGCCGGACATGCATGGCGGACGACTGCATTTCCAATGCTAACAGGCACGCTAATTACGGCTGCAGGATTTTTGCCGATTGCCACAGCCGCATCGAGCACAGGGGAATACACTCGCTCGATTTTCCAAGTGGTCACTATCGCATTGGTGGTGTCATGGTTTGCAGCAGTGCTGTTTGTTCCCTATTTGGGGGATAAATTACTGCCCGATTTCAACAAAGATTTGGTACAAAAAGCCCCGTGGTATCAGCGCCTGTGGGCACGTTTGCGCAAACAACCTGAACCTCAGCCGATGGTGCATCATGCCGGCGAACATCATGATCCTTATCAGTCTCCGTTTTATCAACGTTTCCGTGGTTGGGTTGACACTTGTGTGACTTATCGCAAGACGGTGATTGCAGCGACGGTGGGCATTTTTGTGTTATCGATTTTAATGTTTAAAACCGTACCACAGCAGTTCTTCCCACCGTCAAACCGTGCTGAAATTTTAGTGGATTTAAAGCTTGAGGAAGGTGCGTCGCTGAAAGCCACAGAAGCGGCAGTAAAAAAAGTCGAAGCGTTCTTGTCGAAAAAACAAGGCATTGATAATTTTGTGGCTTATGTGGGTACCGGTTCGCCGCGGTTTTATTTACCTCTAGATCAGCAGTTACCCCAAGCCAGTTTTGCTCAGTTTGTGGTATTGGCTTCATCTTTAGATGATCGTAATGAGATCCGCCAGTCATTAGCAGAAGAAATTCGTAAGCTCTTACCTGAAGTACGTACACGGGTTTCACTTTTAGAAAATGGGCCACCTGTGGGTTATCCATTGCAGTTCCGCGTGTCGGGTGAAGATCTAAGCTTAGTGCGTGAGTGGGCACAACGTGTGTCTGCAAAAGTCAGTGAAAACCCGAACACCACCAATGTGCATTTGGATTGGGGTGAGCCAAGCAAAGTTATTAAACTGGACATCGACCAAGATCGCGCACGTCAAATGGGAGTTTCCAGCTTAGATCTGTCCAATTTCCTGAATAGTTCAATCAGTGGTGCGGTGATTAATCAGTATCGTGAGAAACGAGAGCTGATTGAAATTCGGATGCGTGGTGATCAAGCGGAGCGATTGGATGTCGGTTCGCTCAGCAGTTTGGCAGTACCGACCAGCAATGGTGGTTCAGTGCCATTGGCGCAGATTGCGAAAATTGAGTATAGCTTTGAAGAAGGTTTGATTTGGCATCGTAACCGTTTACCGACCATTACTGTGCGCGCGGATATTCGCAGTAAATTGCAACCTGCAACGGTGGTGGGTGAGTTAAAAGATTCATTTGATCAGTTACGTGCAGAGATGCCGAATGGTTATCTACTCGAAGTAGGCGGCACTGTGGAAGAGTCAGCACGAGGCCAAACTTCTGTAAATGCAGGCATGCCATTATTTCTCGCAGTTGTCATGACTTTGTTGATGATTCAATTACGCAGCATGTCACGGGCGATGATCGTATTTTTAACAGCACCTTTGGGCATTATTGGCGTGGTGTTATTCCTGTTATTGTTTAATAAACCCTTTGGTTTTGTGGCGATGCTCGGCACGATTGCACTGTCTGGAATGATTATGCGCAATTCACTGATTTTGATTGATCAGATTGAACAAGATATTCAGTCCGGGGAGTCGGCTTGGGAGGCGATTATCAATGCGACGGTACGTCGTTGCCGTCCCATTGTGTTGACTGCATTGGCCGCTGTATTGGCGATGATTCCACTTTCTCGCAGCATATTCTTCGGTCCAATGGCCGTGGCGATTATGGGTGGATTGATCGTGGCGACCCTGCTGACCTTGTTCTTTTTACCTGCGCTATATGCACAGTGGTTTAAAGTGAAAAAAGCTCAGCAGAATCCTTAAAAGTGTCATAATATTGGGTGCGAAATATTGAATTTTTCTCTATAGTAGCACCTGATCTACAAAGACATTTTTAAAAAGTAAAACAACCACAAGTGCAGCGCGGCATATTGTGGTGTACGGGGTTGAATCACAGATGACAGTAGAGAGTTTAGCTAAGTATCGCCGTTATGTTGCGATTTCTTATGTCTTCATGTTTTTCGCTTTATTTACCCTGATTAGTGGTGTATTTGCCTACGGCTTTGCACGCAAAGTCACTCAAATCGATTCTGCAGAAGTTTGGCTCCAAGCCCAAGCGCTTTGGGTCATGCGCACCGTCGTGATTTATTCCATGATGGCCATTTTTGCCGCACTGTGGTTTATTCCTTTATTTTTCTATTATTGGGACACCTATCTTTGGGTGACTGCATGCACGGTAATTGGTGTGGTCTTTGCTGCGATTGCCTTTTTGTATTTATTAAATGCATGGATCCAAGGTCTATCCAAATTCATTAAAAATAAGGCTGTTTTCTAAGTCGATTTATTTTTTTCCTGCCTACCCCTTGAAAAAATGGTTTGATTCCCCAATTTCAGACCACAGTTAAGTATTAAATTAAATTCCGTGAGGAGCATCGCCAGACATGGCTAAACGTGATTATTATGAGGTTTTAGGTGTATCTAAAACCGCAAGTGATGATGAAATTAAAAAAGCCTACCGTAAGTTGGCGATGAAGTATCACCCTGACCGTAATCCAGATAACCCAGAAGCTGAAGAAAAATTCAAAGAAGCTGCAGAAGCATATGAAGTTTTATCGGACAGCGAAAAACGTAGTATGTATGACCGTATGGGACATCAAGCGTTTGAAGGCGGCATGGGCGGCGGCGGTGGCTTCGGTGGCGGTTTTAGCGCAGAAGATATCTTTAGTCAGTTTGGTGACATATTCGGTGGCGCATTTGGCGGTGGTGGCCGTGGTGGTCAGCAACGTGCACGCCGTGGTTCAGACTTACGCTATGTTATGGAGCTTACCCTTGAGGAAGCTGTAAAAGGCGTGAAAAAAACCATTACCTTTACTGCGCCAGCGCCATGTGATGCCTGTGATGGTAAAGGATCTAAAAATCCAAACGACGTCGAAACGTGTAAAACTTGTCATGGTGCAGGTCAAGTGCGTATGCAACAGGGCTTCTTCTCTGTGCAGCAAACCTGTAGCACCTGTCGTGGTCAAGGTAAAATTATTAAGAACCCATGTAATAAATGTCATGGTTCAGGGGTTTCTGACCGTCAGCAAACTTTAGAAGTGACCATTCCTGCAGGTGTGGATAATGGCGACCGCGTACGTTTAAGTGGCAAAGGCGAGGCGATCCGTGATGGCCAAGCAGGCGACTTATATGTAGAAGTGGTGGTACGTGAACACGAAATCTTCCAACGTGATGGCGCTGACCTATATATGGATGTGCCTGTAAGTATTGCAGATGCTGCATTGGGTAAAGAAATTCAAATTCCGACACTCGATGGTCGTGTGAGCTTGAAAGTGCCTGAAGGAACTCAAACTGGCAAATTGTTCCGCTTACGTGGTAAAGGTGTGAAACCTGTACGTACCAGCATGACTGGTGACTTACTCTGCCGTATCGTGGTGGAAACGCCAGTGAATTTAACGGCTCGTCAACGTGAATTGTTAAAAGAGTTACAAGACACGATGGATGGCGATGACAATAAATCATCTCCGAAGAAAAAATCATTCTTCGACCGTTTATTTGATTAATTGATATGATTTGCTTGAGTTCGCTGTGATTTGAACTTAGCTATAAAAAAGCCTGCAAAATTGCAGCTTTTTTAATGAGCGTTTTAAGGTTTCGGCTGTGCTATAGGTAGTAATAAACTCTCATAGCTCATGTCGAGCCTATAGATATTTTTAAGACGCTGTAGCTGATGACGTGCTTCAGCCTCACGACCATTAAAGGCCAATAAACGTGCATATTTAATGATGTGGTATTTCGCTGGGTAGCTGCGAACCAATTTTTCAGTATCCTGAATGGTTTGTTCAGAAACGATGGAGTACGGATTTAAACGAATAATCGCCACCCGATGTCTAAATTCCGTGAGCAAATAGATCGGCTCATGGTTGGTGATTTTCTCCGGTGTTTTTTCATATTTTGATGCCTGACCCAGCTGAATCGCTGCATTGGCATAATCACGATAAATCACCGTAATCAGCACGGCGCCAATCACGAAAACAATGCGGATAAACCACGGAGACAGGCTCAAAGTAGCCGTCTGTGGCTTCGCTGCTTGAAGAATCCCAATAATAAAACCCGCAGGCAGTAAGAAATATGCGTAGTTTTGCGGAAACTCCAACATGGCATGAATAACGAAGACACCGACCATCAATAGGCCAATCACAGATAATGCAGACTTGGCTAACTTCTGTAATTGGATGCCCCAATAAGCGAAATAGGTCAAGAACGGTACACCAATAATGGCGCCATTCCACAATAAGAAATCCAAAATAAAATTGTGTGAGCTACGAATCCATACAGGCCCTTGCACCGTGTCAGAGATCGAGACAAAAGCGCTACTAGTCTGATGCCAACCATAGCCAAACCAAGGCTGTGCAGCTACGGCATGCGCCATTTGTTGCCAAATGGCTAAACGAGACATATCTCCACCAGCACGTTTGACTACGTCACGACTTTCTTGAATATTCATGTCGGATATTTGGCTCATGATTTGACTTAATTTTGGCATCAATACAATCAGTGCCACAAAGCCGATAAACCAGGCCAAGCTGTAAAACCAGCGAAGACGGATATAATCTTTGTACTGTGCATAAGCCAAATAGACTAGGACACAGATACTTGCCACCCAAGAGGTGCGAGATTGGCTGAGCGCGACCCCAATTAAAATAGGAATTGCACAAGTGACCAAATAGCGGGTTTTAACTTTTTGCTGTTCATAAACATATAAGCAGGCTAACAAGGACATGAGCAGAAACGTGGCCATGTTATTTGGCTGAGCAAAGTTTGCAAATGGGCGCGTAGTTCCACTAATTTTCATCACAAAAGGAAGAAACGAGTCGAAATCTAACCACTGACATATTGCGATGAGCCCTGTCATGACCCCAGATGCAACAAAGGTATAGCTCAGGTATAGGAAGGTTTTTTCGCGTTTTTCCGTACCTTGTGAGAGGCTAAAACCAAGATTGATACACAGCCAGAAGCTGAACACAAACAGCATACAGAGTAAGGCAATACTAAAATAATACACCTGCCCAAAAGCCAGTTGCACAAAGGGAATCAACGCTAAGAGCAACAGGGGCAAGGAAATTTTTGCCACCATGAGCTTTTCTTTAAAGAACGTTGCCGCTAAGGCAAACAGGGCAAAAAAGGTATAAAGCTCACCGGTATACGTGGCCCAAGGTCGGTAATGAATCGGAATCAGCCATGCCAGTGCAATACAGACTGCCGCACAAAGATACAATAGGGTTTTCATGAAAATTCAGGATAAAAAGAACGCGCCTATCATACCGTGAAATTGAGCGAGCTTGGTGATGTAAGCGTCAATCAGATTGAAAAGCGATGGAAGTGCAGTGCGTAAGCATTGACTGTAAATGCATCAGGAAATTTGCACTTTTTATGAATTCCAACTTAGCCTGTGCATGGAGTTTTGCTATAGTAAGACCAATTTTGAATCAACATTAGGAAAATGTTATGTCAGCTTCTCCACGCATTGGTGTATTAGGTGCAGGCGGTCGTATGGGACGCATCTTAATTCAAGCCGTTCAACAAGCGGGCTATCAATTGGCTGCTGCAGTAGAACGTCCTGAAAGCAGCTTAATTGGTGCAGATGCTGGTGAACTTGCTGGCATTGGTGCAGTGGGTGTGAAGGTTGTCGGTAACTTGGCTGATGTACTGAAAGATTGTGATGTGGTCATCGACTTTACTGCTCCTGTTGCAACAGCACAGCATTTAAAATTATGCCGTGAAGCTGGGGTGGCAATCGTGATTGGTACGACTGGTATGAATGACGAACAAAAAGCCTATTTAGATGAAACTGCAACACACACTCCAGTGGTGTATGCAGCGAACTATTCGGTCGGTGTAAACGTTTCGATTAAACTGCTTGAACTTGCATCAAAAGTATTTGGTGACACAGTAGATATTGAAGTCATTGAAGCTCATCACCGCCATAAAGTCGATGCGCCATCAGGTACAGCGTTAATGATGGGTGAGGCGATTGCCGGTGCTTTAGGTCGTGATCTCAAAGAAGATGCCGTGTATTGTCGTGAAGGTCATACAGGCCCGCGTGAGCGTAAAACCATTGGTTTCCAAACCATTCGTGGTGGTGACATTGTGGGTGAGCATACAGCGATGTTTATTGCGGAAGGTGAGCGTGTGGAAATTACGCATAAAGCGACCAATCGTATGAACTTTGCAGCCGGTGCTGTTCGTGCCGCAGCATGGGTTGTGGGTCGTGACGCACGTAAATATGACATGAAAGATGTATTGGGCTTTAACGATATTGAGGTATAAACTTCCGTTAAATTCCGTTATAACAACAAAATAAAATTAAAATAAGATGATCAATGGAATGAAAAAAGTCATATGTATGCTTTGTACTGTCGCAGTGACTGCGGCAGTACAAGCGAAACCAATGGACAATGCTAAACTCAGTATTCATAAAAATAATATTAAAGTTTGGACCTATCAAAATGAACAAAACCCTGTCATTCAATATAAAGCTGAAACCAGTTTTGATGTGCCGATGGAAAATGCAGTCAGTTTGGTTTTAGATGTAGAAAATGCAGTGAAATGGGTGCCTTATATGGGCAGCGTAAAAGTCCTGTCCCGAGATGACAAAAAAGGCGAATTTACGCTGTATATGGTTTTGGATTTTCCTTTTCCCTTAAAAGACCGTGACTTAGTCGTGCAGGGTAAAATACGCAAAGATGCACAGGGCAACATCAGTATTCAAAACAAAGCCCTTAAAAAAGGCTATCCACTTCATCCCAATTATGTACGTTTAACCGAATATGAAGGTGATTGGACCTTCCAACGTTTAAGTAATCAAAAAGTGAAAGTGTCGACTTCAGGGTATGCGAACCCTGAAGGGTCGATTCCACTCAGCTTTGTGAATATGTTCGTACAGCAACAGCCTTATCAAATGCTGCAAAAAATGAAAGTGCAACTGGCAACCTATAAACCAATAGCACTTCATGACGTTTTAAAATAGACGCTATCTTTGCAAACTCGGTCGTGATGACTCAGCCAATGAATAAGCAGTCAGCTTTTTAAGTTGTTGAGGTTCTGGAAGTTCAATACTCAGCAGAGTTTCTAACTGGTTGTCAGCTTTTTTTGGATCATGCAATTTAATTTGAATTTGGCGTGACGAGGTCTGTTGACAGGCAAAGCGTAACTTAGCTTGTTGGGGCGTCAAATTTAAGCTGTTACTGTGTTGAGCTGAATAGACATAGATTTTTTGCTGCAGATTACCGGTTGCTAAGGGCTGGATCTTTCTTAATTTATATTCATTCAGCTTTTGGGCATTGAGAAAACCTTCAATCAAAGCATTACAAATGAAATTTTGCTGCTGTTCTGCCGCAGTTTGCGCATCTTGCTTACAGGCACTCAATAAAAATGTAGCGATGAAAACGCTGCCCAAAGTAAATTTTGTAAGTTTGAAAGCCATACATCCTCCTCTGTATTTTTTGATTTTGAACTGAATAAACACAGCTTAAATCTGTTATTTTTATGGGTACAGATACAGAAAATATTAAAAAAAGGGTACAGATGGCGTTTCAATATCAAAGCTTAGCGGCAAGCATGGCGCATAAAATTTATAGCGGTGAATTGATCGCAGGGCAGCGCCTCAATTCGCTTCGTCAATTTGCTCAACAGCAAGGTATTAGTTTGAATACCGCAAAAAATTGTTATGAGTTGCTCGAGGCGCAAGGTTTGATTTATGCGCAAAATAAGGCAGGCTATTTTGTAAAACAGCAGCAGCTTGTTAACCCGCATGATCACTTAGCATTGCCAGAGCATCCAGATTTTCAACCTGCATCGCGTGATGTGTCGCATTTAGAATTACAAATTCAGATTCAAGAAGATGCTATCAATAATCAATTGATTCATCTTGGTTCCATTCAGCTCTCACCAAATTTGATTCCTACTGAAGCCTTACGTCGTTCTGTGCAGCGTGCGCTGAAACATTGTAAGCCCGAAGATTTTCTTTATAGTGATCGACAAGGACATCCAATACTGCGTGATGCGTTATCCGCACATTGGGCTGAGGACGGATTTCATATTGCAGCTGAACAAATTTATATCAGTAATGGCTGCATGCCTGCACTTTCGACCATTATTCAAACTATGACTGAACCCGGTGACAGCATTATTGTGCCAACACCGAATTATAATGGTCAGTTGCAATTGCTCGCTTTATTAAAACGTAAAATCATTGAAATACCTGCAGATAGTCAGGGTTTTGATTTAGAGCGTTTAGCCCAAGCCATGCGACAACCCCATGCGAAAGCATGCTTATTAACAGCAAACTTTCAAAATCCTTTGGGTTTTTGTTTAAGTAATCAAGAAAAAGAAAAAATTGCACAATTGGCGGCGCAGTATCAATGTCCAGTGATTGAGGATGATATTTATGCTGAGTGTAGTCATGCGCAGCAGCGTCCTTTACCTATTCAATATTGGGATCAGCACGGATATGTGGTGTATTGCGGTTCGGTCTCGAAATCGTTGTCACCTTCTTATCGGGTGGGTTGGTTTTGCCTACCAACACGGCTTAAACATTTACATGCGCAGTTACTGATTCAAAATGTTTTGGTGAATACCCCGCTGCAATTGGGGTTGGCTGATTTAATTTACAGTCGCGCTTATCGCCAGCATTTAACGGCTTTAAGACCTAAACTGCATGAGCAAGTACAGCAATATCGTGATTTTATTGGCCATGCATTTGAAGGTGTGGAGATTCGCTTGAATCAGCCGCAGGGAAGTTATGCGCTCTGGTTGCAATTGCCCGCGCAGATTGACAGTTGGGATCTGTATTGTTTTGCCCAACAGCACGGTATCAACATTGTACCGGGACTGTTGTTTGGTGGTGCAGATCGTTACCGTAACTGTATTCGCCTGAATGCAGGACATGAACTGTCTGAACAGATACGACAGGCGATACAGTTATTGGCCAATTGGGTTAAAAAGGCTTTAAACGTTGAATTGAATAGCGTTAATCAAAATCCGCTTTAAGCACAATACGATATCGCACTTGGCCTGAATGTAAGCGTTCTATGGCTTCATTCACTTGTGACATTGGGAACAGTTCAATCTGTGGTGCAATGTTTTGACGTGCGGCAAATTTTAAAAGTTGACGCAGTGCGGCAGGCGAACCAGTTGAAGAACCAGTGACTGATTTAGCACCACTAATCAACATACCTGCAGGAATTTGCATTGGCTCCAGTGCAAGTCCGAGCATATGCACACTGCCATTTGGTGCCAGTGTAGATAAATAAGCTTGCCAGTCTAAAGTGACATTCACTGTACTCAAAATTAAATTAAATGTGCCGCGATGTGCTTTAAGTGCAGACGTGTCACGACTGCTGAGTACATGGTCTGCACCCATGGCCTTGAGTTCTTCCGTTTTATCAAGACTTGAGGTGAATGCAGTAATTTCACAGCCCCATGCTTTCAATAACTTAATTGCCATATGACCTAAGCCGCCAATCCCAATCACTGCAACGTGATGAATGGCTTGAATCTGGTGCTGTAAAATTGGATCAAATACAGTAATTCCACCGCATAAAAGTGGGCCTGCACTCACAGGATCTAAATCATCAGGGAGAGGAATCACCCATTGCCAACCTGCACGGACTTTATCTGCAAAACCACCTGCGTGTCCCACGATGGTAGCCGTTTTTCCACCCGTGCATTGTACTTGCTGCCCTGAGATGCAGGGATCACAGTTTTGACAGCTTTCAGCAGTCCAACCAATCCCAACACGTTGACCCAGTTTTAGACCTTTGGCTTCACTACCAAGTTGTGTGATCGTTCCGATAATTTCATGGCCTGGGATCACCGGATAGACTGAGGATTTCCAGTCATTTTGGATAATTGAAACATCTGAATGACATAAACCACAGTACTCAACTTTGACTTCAACTTGATGGGCTTGTAGTTCACCTGCATCAAATTGATAGGGAACCAATGTTTCACCGGCATTCATTGCAGCAAAAGCACGAATTAAATTGTCACTCATTGTCCTTAGTCCTTATTAATCTATGAATACTCTAAATTTATTTGCTTAACTATTTAAATTCACAATGATTTTCATGGTCGTTTACCATGCCAATTGCTTGCATGAATGCATAGCAAGTCGTGGGGCCTACAAATTTGAAGCCGTGTTTTTTTAATGCTTTAGATAAGCCTTGACTCTGCAAGGTTTGTGCGGGAGCTGCGCGATAATCTGCGACATCATTTTGTTGAACTGTATTATTCACAAATGACCATAACCACTGTACGGGATCTATGCCTTGTGCTTTAAGGTTTTGCCATGCTTTGGCATTATCACGAATAGCAGTTAATTTTCCGACATGTCGATGAGTCCAGCATCTTGTAATTTTTCTTGTAATTGTACTTCAGTCAATGCAGCAATATCGGCTATAGCATGCTGAAAAAAATGTTGACGGTAGCAGTCACGCTTTTTGAGTACGGTAATCCACGAAAGGCCAGCTTGTTGTCCTTCAAGACACAGCATTTCAAACAAGTGTGTTTCATCATGATTGGCTTTTCCCCATTCATGATCATGGTAATGCATGTATAAAGGGTCTTCAGAGCACCAACCACAGCGTTGTTTTGTCATGTCCAGTGCTCCTGTGACAACTGAAACTTAAATTTTAAATTCAGTCCATTGATCACTTTTATTATCCCAATAGGACAGGGTAGCTTGTCCTAAATCTGCAAATTGAATCCATACATCTTTGCCAGATTTGTCTGCGTAACCTGTGCTAATCAGCAGGGCTTCTTCAGTAATCTCCATGATCCAGCCCTGATGTGACTGACCATTAAGACTAATTTTTTGTTGATTGCCTGATTCTGCAAATTCCACCAGACGATTGATCAACGCTTCTGACATGTAAGATTCCTAAAAAATTAACGTAAATATAGATAAGGATTTACCGCATTTCGACCCTTACCATTTAAGTAAATGCCATAGTGTAAATGCGGTGCGGTATGGCGTGCGTTTCCAGTGTTACCCACATAACCAATCACATCGCCTTTTTTGACATAGTCGCCTACCTGTAAACCACGTTTGTGGCCATCAAGGTGCGCATAATAGTGCCATGAACCAGCAGGCCCCATAATCCATATCACTTTACCACCCAAATTGTTATTACGTAAGTCGGCAACTAAACCTTCTGTGGCACTCAATACTTTTGTTCCACGTGGAACTATAATATCAATGCCTTCATGGCTGCGACCTTGACTGCGTGCTGCACCCCAAGTGTCTTTAAGTTGACTACGTTTGACTTGATGAACGGGTACAGGAAGTTGATTAGCCAAGCGCATTTGTTGCAACTTTTTCACTTCCGCAGCAGGAAGGCTAGAAGAGGGTACTTTTTTAGGTGCTGAGGTACAGGCAGAAAGTAGGGCTATAAATAAACTGATTACAGTGCCAACGACAAGGCGGCTAACAGACACTTTTTGAATCACAAATATCCCTATTCGTTATTTAAGTCGAGTCTGACTATGGCACAGATACGGCCGTACTTTCTAGCGCAGAAATGAGTTTTTTCATTGCTGTTGGTATACCTAACTGTGTTGCAGCAATTGGACTTAACCACTGACCTTGTAGTTCAATTGAGATATGTTCTTTTTGATTATTGCTTGCTTTGAAACATAATGCTTCAAGTTGCCAAGTAAAGTGGGTAAAGCTATGTGAAATCTCGACCCGTTGTGGCAACGCGGTTAAGGCTAAGGTCTGCGCTTGCTGTTGTAAGGCTGGAAGCTCATCAAAAATAGGTAAACACCATAAGCCGCCCCATAAGCCACTGTCTGAACGTTGTAGCCAAAACCATTCATCTTGAGATTGGATTAATAAGACTTTTGCCGAGCGAACAGGAACACCCTTTTTCGGTTTTTTAAAGGGAAGGTCTGCTTCAATACCTTGTTGATGTGCTTTGCAATGCTGTTGCATTGGACAATATAGGCATAGTGGTTTTTTGGGGGTACAGATCGTAGCTCCCAAGTCCATGATGGCTTGAGTGTAGTCATGATTGCGTTCAATAGGGCAAAGCTCATCTGCTAATTTCCACATTTCACGTTCATACATCGGTTTAGATAAGTCATCTTCAATGGCAAAAAAGCGTGAAAGTACACGTTTCACGTTACCATCCATAATCACGCCATATTGGCGTAAACCCAGTGACATTAAGGCACCACCAGTAGATGGACCTATACCAGGAAGCTCGATCCACTCAGCCAAAGTCTTTGGAAAATGTCCCTGCCGTGCAACAATTCCTGCTGCTTTATGTAGATTACGTGCACGTGCATAATAGCCGAGTCCAGCCCAATAGGGCGCGACATCATCCCAAGAAGCCGTGCCTAAGTCGTTCACAGTTGGAAAGCGTGTGATGAAACGGTCAAAATATTGTAAAACCGTTTTGACTTGGGTTTGCTGCAACATAATTTCCGAGACCCAAACTTTGTACGGATCATCTGCAACTTGCCAAGGTAAATCATGGCGACCATGGATATCAAACCATTCAAGCAGGGCATCTGAAAATTTAAACATGAAGCAACATCGAAACTAAAATCTGTGCATAGTATACATGCTTTAAGTCGCTGCTTTGGCGTACATAGTTTGCTTGGACTAGAGGATATGGAGCTTTAAAAAAGGAGCCGAAGCTCCTTTTTCATAGTGGGTCATGGTTTAATTTTCAAAACCCCAACGTGAGTCAAGTGCTAGTTTTTGGTTATCATAGCGTGGAATGATGTGAATATGCACATGAGCCGTTTCCTCACCAAAAACATGACCATCATTGAAACCAATATGAAAGCCTGTAGGTTGATATTTTAAATTCAGTTCATTACGCGCTTGTTCAAGTAGCGACATCAAACTTTTACGTTCTTTGTCTGTCACATCAAAAAAAGAACTGACATGTCGAAGGGGAACAATGACACTATGACCCTTCGACAAGCTATGAGGCTCAGGAAGCACAACACCAAAATCATTTTTTGCAAGCACGTCATATTCGTCGAAGTTGCAATATGGGCAATTGAGTTCTGTCATCTTTATCTCCTCGTTTATTTTTTGAATTTGAAACTTTATTTCATCACTCTTTAGTTCTGAGCCAAATGATGATTAAGCTTTTAAAGTTCGATCCAGTAATTCATACATCGCATTTAAGCTTTGTTGCTCTGCTGCTGCGTTATAGCCTAAATCGACATTATTCGCTTTTGCACGTTCATCAGCCAAAGGATTGCTAAATCCATGTTTGGCATCGGCATACACGATGACATTATGGTTCACACCCGCAGCATGCATTTCTTCACGGAAACTCGCCACATCATCCAGAGTTACCATCGAGTCTAGTTCACCATGTTGCACCAAAATCTCAGCTTGGACTTGGCCGGTTTGAGCCGGTGTTGCTGTCGCCAAGGTCGCATGGAATGTCACAACAGCTTCAAGTGCTGCTCCTGAACGTGCGAGGTCTAAGACCACTTTACCGCCAAAGCAAAAACCGATTGCTCCGAGTTTAGCTGCATTTACTTCAGATTGCTGTGCCAAAGTGGTTAAAGCTGCAGACGCACGGGTCACAATTGTGTCTGCATGATCAAAGGTTTGCATCATCCATTCATAAGCTTGTTTCGCATCTGTGGTAACTTTTTTGTCACCATACATGTCCAATGCTAAAGCCGCATAGCCATGTTCAGCCAATTCACGAGCACGTTGTTCGGTATATTCATTACGTCCCCACCATTCAGGTGAAACCAATACACCTGCAACGGGTTCAGATGTTTCAGGCGCGGCAAAATAGCCGATCAATTTTGTGCCATCTGCAGCAGTATATTCAATTTCGCGTGTTTTAATTTTGACGGTCATGGTTAAATCCCTGTAAGGCAATGGATCGTTTGAATGCTTAGAAATTAAAGCATAAATAACAAAAATGATTTATCTAAATCTAAGATAGCAATGTGAAATTTTGATGATTGAAAATAAATAAATAAATAAAGAAAGTGGAAATTAAATAATTGAGTATTGGGCGTAATCAATTGATCATTACGCCCAGTTTAAACATTTTTAGAATTTTATTTATTCACAACTTCGATGAGTTCAACATCAAAGATAAGTGTGCTGTTTGGCTCAATGACATCACCTGAGCCAATTTGTCCATAAGCTAAATTTGCAGGAATAAAGAAGCGATATTTTGCTCCTTCTTTCATTAGTTGTAGGCCTTCAGTCCAACCTTGGATCACTTGGCTGACTTGGAACATAGCAGGTTGGTTACGTGCAATAGAGCTATCAAATACCGTATTGTCCAATAGACGGCCTTCATAATGTACTTTTACAGTTGAATTGGCTTTAGGCGTTTTTCCTTTACCTTGCTGAATCACTTGATACTGTAAGCCAGATTTTGTGATTTGCATGCCAGGCTTTTTCGCATTTTCACTGAGGAATGCATTGCCAATTTTTGCATTTGCATCGGCTTTTTGCTTCAGTTCAATGAGTTGTTTTGCTTCAGCTTGCTTTTTATATTGGGTTAAGGCACGTGTCATTTCTTCATCGGTTAGCGACGAAGCTTGACCTTTGGATGCTGCTTTTAGTCCTGAAACAAAAGCATCAATATCGAGATCTTTAATAGATTCAGCATTACTGCGACCCATTAAATAGCCAAAGCTATAACCGACTTGCTCTGCGGCGCTACTTTTATTATTAACGTCTTTGGCAAAGGTGCTACTTGTGCACAGTGCAAAACACAATAAACCCAATCCTAATTTCATGCTTTTATCTCAAAATGAAGCAGGAGAGTTTTTAGGCTCTCCTGCATAGTTTTATTATTTAACTTCGATGAGTTCAACATCAAAAATTAATGTGCTATTTGGTGGAATAGTCCCTGGAACACCTTGCGCACCGTAACCAAGATTAGCTGGAATATAAAGTGTTGCTTTACCGCCTTCTTTCATGAGCTGTAGACCTTCAGTCCAACCTGGAATTACTTGGTTCAGTGGGAATTCAATCGGTTCACCACGCTCTACAGAGCTGTCAAATACAGTACCGTCAACAAGCTTACCTGTGTAATGTACTTTTACCACAGAAGTCGCTTGAGGTTGTTTGCCTGTACCTTCTTTGGTTGTCAGGTATTGCAAGCCAGACGCTGTAGTTTTAACACCTGCTTTTGCTTTGTTTTCATTTAAAAAGTTATCGCTTGAGCTTTGCGCTTGCTGATTACTTTGCAGTTGTTTTTTCTGCATTTCTTGTTGGAACTCAGTATATGCTTTTTGCAGTTCTTCTTCTGTATAAGCTGGTTTAGTACGAGCATGGCCAGCACGCACACCTGTTACAAAGCTATCAATATCCAACTCAGGTGGTGTTTGATGTGCGACTTCGTAACCTAATGCATAGCTAATTTTTGCGACAGCTGAAGCATTTGCAGCAGGTTGAGTTGATGTTGCTGATTGCGTAGCAGGTGTCTTGGTTGCATAGTAAACAGGAACAAGTGCGGCACCGCCGAGTAGAACAGCGACAGCGATAGGTAGGGCCTTACTCATATATTTTCCCACAATTATTTTATATGTAAAAAGTTGCTGAAATTCTAGCAGACTTTTCCTAACATGCGATTGCTAAGAAAGTTAGAGCAAACACTGTGTAGGAAAGTTCATCATAGTCATCTTCTAATTTTTATACTATAACAGCATGAATATATAAAACATTTTTTATACATAATCTTTAGGTGCCTGTTTATTGATTATATAAAAAAAGCCAGTGTATAAACACTGGCTTATTAAAATAGCTGAAAGTTAATCTTGATCTTTAGCTGCTTTATAACCGTATGAATAATTATAGCCATAACCATAACCAGCAGAACTACGCTGGATATCGTTTAAGATAATACCATTAACTTTGACACCCACTTGTTCAAAGCGATTGATAGTGAGTTCAAGTTCTTTCATCTGGGTTTTTGCATAACGCGCGATGACAAGATTCACACCTGCAAATTGTGAAATGATAATACCGTCAGTTACAGCAAGCACAGGCGGGGTATCGATAATCACATGATCAAACTTGTCGGCAATTAAATCTAAAAACTCTTTAAACTTACTTGAGCTTAATAATTCAGAAGGGTTGGTTGGGCTCTTACCGCGAGTCACTACACTTAAATTTGGAATTTCTGTAGTTTTGACAATACTGTCAATGTCACTTTGCCCATTTAAAAACTCTGCAAGACCGGGTTGATTGTCTTGATTGAAGTATTTATTTAAATAGCCACGACGCATATCGGCATCGACAATCAGTACGCGCTTATCACTTTGCGCTAAAATAGTTGCTAAGTTCGTTGAAACAAAAGATTTACCCACTTCAGGCGCAGGGCCTGAAATCATAATCAAATTGTTTTTTGCAGATGATAAAGCAAAGTGAATTGCTGTACGCATACTACGTAAACTTTCAATCGCAATGTCATCACTGTGTTTAACAGCAAGTACAGGAATTGTTTTCTTCTTCTTCAAGAGTTTAATGCGGCTTTCTTGAATTGGAGAACGCGGTACAGTTGCATAGACAGGTAGATCAAGGTTGTTTTCGATTTCAGTCGAATCTTTGATACCTGAACGCATCATATTGCGAAGGAGTGCAATTAAGACACCAATAAAACCACCCACAAAGAGTGACAATATTAAAATGATCAGTTTTTTAGGTTTAATCGGGCGATCAGGTTCAACAGCAGTATCAATAATTCGAACGTTGCCAATTTCGCCTGCTTTCACAATTTTTAACTGTTGATAGCTATTTAATAATGCTGTGTAAAGTTCAGTATTTACTTTTACATCACGATATAACTGTAAATATAAACGCTGAGTTTCAGGTAATCTCTTAATTGATTGATTTAATTCACTTGTTTTCTGATTTAGTGCACTGACTTGTGCATTAATTTCAGCCATTAATGGATGATCTGGAGTGTATTTGGCTGATAATTCAGCTTGCTTTTGTTTTAGCTCAATACGCATTTTCTCAAGCTCAATATTTTGTTTGAGCATGAGTTCTGATTCTTGAGTCACATCAACTGTATTATATTTTTCACGGAACTCATTGAATTTGAGCTCTGATTTTTCCAATTGCTGCTTTAATTCTGGAAGTTGCTGATCAAGAAAATTTAGAGTCTGTTTGGATTCTAATGTCTTACGTTCAATGTTTTGCTCATGATAAATTGCCAAAACATGATTCAATACATTTGTAATATGTTGCTTGTCTTCACCTGAATAATTTAATCCAATGACTCCCGTCATTTTACCTTTTTCAGAGACGCCATAGTTTAATTTGAGCGCTTTCACGGCTGAAGGAAGTGATAATTTGGAGATGATAAATTCTTGTTCAAATGGATTTTGACTTGAAATATTAATTTTCCAAGTACCATAAGTATCGTTGAATTGGTTAGTTTGGTTTAATAAGCCTTCAACCAAGATTTTATCTTTATAACTTAATGTAAATTTATTATCGGGTTTAAAATTAAGATTTAATTTTTTATCTAAATAGTAATTTGGAACGTCAAGTTGCTTAATTAAAAAATGATGTTGTTGCGTACTATAACTCACACCTTGGGCATCAAATTTTAATTGACCTTGCTCAGCAGACATGAGTCGACCGAGTACAGTATTTTTGCTATCTAACACTTTAATATTAAGGTTAAGATCATTAATCACTTTACCTAATACCATGCGTGAATTTAAGATTTCAATTTCAGCATCGGCTGGAGATTTCTGACCTAAACCACCAGAGATTTCTTTCAACTCACCCATTAATGCTGCTGATGCAGCACTTTTACCATCTTCTACTTGTACTAAAGCATCGGTTGAGTAGGTTGATGGAGTAACACGGATATAAAGTAAGGCGCATATTAAACTTAATATGATGCAAAGTGCGATCAATTTCCACTGAGCAATCAATGAAAAAAATAGCTCTTTTAAGTCAATAGTATCGTCTTCTGTTTTTGAGTTTTGAGTCATAGTTTAACAACTGATTATTCAATAATTTAAATTAAATGTTTGATCCAATCCTGAACATATAGCTTGATGTTTTGACAGGATTCATTAAAAAAAGCTTGGTCATGCTTGTATGGGTCAGGTACATTTTGACCTTGCCAGTGACCTAAACGAAAAACCTTTCCCTTGGCAAAAGGCCATTGCTTTTCAATATGCTGGGCTTGATTATTGCTCATCACTAAAATTAAATCTGCTTGCTTGATTAGAGATGCAGTAATTTGTTTAGCAACATGCGTGCGCATATCAATATTAAATTGATCCATACAATGAATGGCTTTTTCATCTGCAGGATGCCCAACCATTGCTGATAAGCCAGCAGATTCGATGTTGTGATTTGGGCAATTTGATTTTAAAAAATACTCAGCCATAGGGCTTCGGCAAATATTTCCTACACAAACAACAAGGATGTTTTGAAAGGCCATGTCTTATTTTCCAAGCTGATCGAAGCTATATAAAGCACTGGAGAATGGAATAATTTGATTCATGATGCGCTGCCAACGAGCTAAACCAGAGGCATCAATATACACGATGTCATTTTTTTTCATTTGGAATTGATTGGCCAATGCTAAATTACCGATGCTGCTTAAATTTAAATGATAGATTGTCGATTCATTATTATTTAAATCAGTTCGCATGACATAAATTTTGGCTGCGCTTGCTGAGTATGGGTTGATTCCTTCACTTTCACCTAAGACATCACTTAAAGTCATACCTTGATCTCTCAAGCTAATTGCCTGACTTTTGCTTGACTCGCCCATGACATATAATTTTTGATCTTGTTTGGTATTTACAAAAATAGTGTCATTGGGTTGTATCAATAAATTGTGTAGGGATAGACCATTTTTTTCTAATTGAATGGTATTCAAATTATATGTCGACCCATTTCGAATGAGTTGAATATTTGTGGTATCACCTGTTTTTGTGTCAATACCGCCGGCTTGACCTAAAGCCGTGTAAAGACTAATCGGTTGATCATTTAGAGTATATTGACCACTTTTAAGAACCTGGCCATTCACGAAATAACGTCGTCCTTCGTATGAAAGGACACGAACAACCACGTCAGGGTGTTTCAGATATTTGCTAAATTGGCTACGTAAAAAGGTGTTCACCTCAGCCAGCGTTTTTCCTGAAACTTTGACAGAACCGACTAAAGGTAAGTGCACGCGGCCATTCGGGTCAATGGGATAGCCCACTGCTTTAATGTTGGTTGCGTCTTGAATAGGAGGGGTAATTTCAGGATAAGCCCAAAGTTGAATTGAAAGAACATCACCAGGGCTAAGTCGATAAATCGACTGTTGAGATCTAAATAAAGACTGAAGATCAGAATAATTTTGGTTGTTAGATTGGCTGATAGCTGGGAGATTGTTTTGAGTTAATGGAACAACATTTAACTGAGCACCTTGATCAGTTTGATATGCACCTTCTGCTGGTAAATCATAGGTTTGAAGGCCTGATGTAATGGCACAACCTGTCATACTTAAACCTAGTGCTAATATGCAACTAAAACGATAGTAACTCACTCGAATCCAAATCCTATTTATTAAATTATTTGACCCATTAGAATACGGGATAAGATATCCAATTTATTCATTTTCAGAATGGCAAAGTCTATACCAATCACACGCTTTAATATAGCCAAAGATGTTTACAATAGTAAGTTTTATAAGGGATGTTTAGTCAGATTGTAAAAGTTTTATAAAATAAAAGAAATTACTGCTGAACTCGCTACGCAACTTAAAATAAGGTGTAAATTCCCCCCATTGTTGATCAACCATTTATAGCGAATTACGATACAAGTTAGCTATCTTTCCCCCATGTGTAAGTTAATTTTCTGCTATATTAACCCTCTATTTACAACATAACGATGATTGTGATTCATCGATAACATAGGCTTCAGTATGTTACAACTCTCCGAATTAAAAATTGCCATTATCGGATTAGGTTATGTGGGTTTACCACTGGCTGTTGAGTTTGGTAAAAAGGTCCCTGTAGTGGGCTTTGATATCCATCAAAAGCGTATTGATGAACTCAAATCAGGTCAAGATCACACTTTAGAAGTGTCTCCGGAAGAATTGGCGCAGTCTACGCAATTAGCATATAGCGCAAATTTGGATGATTTAAAATCATGTAACTTCTTTATTGTCACAGTTCCCACCCCGATTGATGAGTACAAACAGCCTGATTTAACCCCTTTGGTGAAAGCATCGGAAAGTATTGGTCGAGTTCTTTCACAAGGTGACGTAGTCGTTTATGAATCTACGGTTTATCCGGGTGCAACTGAAGAAAAATGTATTCCTGTTTTAGAGTACGTTTCAGGGCTGAAATTCAACCAAGATTTTTATGCAGGCTATAGCCCAGAACGTATTAATCCGGGCGATAAATTGCACCGTGTGACTAATATCTTGAAAATTACTTCTGGGTCTACATCTGAAGTTGCAGATTATGTCGATGAAGTCTACAACCTGATTATCGAGGCGGGTACGCATAAAGCGCCAAGTATTAAAGTGGCTGAAGCAGCCAAAGTCATTGAAAATACTCAGCGTGATGTCAACATCGCTTTAATTAATGAGTTGGCGTTGATTTTCAATAAAATGAATATCGATACAGAAGCAGTGTTGCAGGCGGCAGGAACCAAATGGAACTTTTTACCGTTCCGTCCGGGGCTTGTTGGAGGGCACTGTATTGGTGTCGATCCTTACTATTTAACCCATAAAGCACAATCGATTGGTTATCACCCTGAAATTATTTTGGCTGGTCGCCGTTTAAACGACAGTATGGGTGCTTATGTGGTGACCCAGCTTGTCAAAGGTATGATCAAGAAAAAGATTCAGGTTGAAGGTGCGAAAGTACTGGTACTGGGTCTTAGCTTTAAAGAAAACTGCCCCGATATTCGTAATACTAAAATTATCGATATTGTGCATGAGTTGCAAGAATATCATATTCAAGCGGATGTGTATGATCCTTGGGTCGATACTGCTGAAGCTCAACATGAATACGGTATTACGCCAGTAGCTCGTCTTGAAAATGGTCAATATGATGCAGTGATTTTGGCGGTGGCACATGAGCAATTTAAAGCCATGGGTGCAGCAGAAATTCGTGCTTTAGGTAAAGCGAGTCATGTGCTGTATGACTTGAAATATGTACTCGATCAATCTGAATCTGATTTGCGTCTGTAATTCACCACATTTTAGGATATGAAAATGAGCCAATATCAAACGGTTTGTGCACAATTGCAACGAGCACCGAAAACATGGTTGGTGACAGGCGTTGCAGGTTTTATCGGTTCAAACCTATTGGAAACCTTGTTAAAACTGAACCAAAAAGTTGTGGGTTTAGATAACTTCGCCACGGGCCATCAGCATAACTTGGATGAAGTTCAAGGTTTAGTATCAATCGAGCAATGGACAAATTTTCGCTTCATTGAAGGTGATATTCGTAATATTGCAGATTGTCAAAATGCCTGCACAGGTGTGGATTATGTATTGCACGAGGCCGCTTTAGGCTCAGTACCTCGTTCAATAGCAGATCCGATTACTACTAATGAAACCAATATCAGCGGTTTCTTAAATATGCTCACGGCTGCACGTGATGCGCAGGTGTCGAGCTTTACCTATGCTGCGAGTAGTTCAACGTATGGTGATCATCCTGCATTGCCCAAAGTCGAAGAACATATTGGTAAACCACTTTCACCCTACGCAGTGACAAAATATGTAAATGAGTTGTATGCAGATGTTTTTGCAAAAACATATGGCTTTAAAGCAATTGGTCTACGTTATTTCAATGTTTTTGGTCAGCGCCAAGATCCAAACGGTGCTTATGCAGCTGTAATTCCGAAATGGACGGCGTCATGATTGCTGGTGAGGATGTCTTCATTAATGGAGATGGTGAAACCAGTCGTGATTTCTGCTTTATTCAGAATGTTGTACAAGCCAATATTTTAGCGGCAACGACACAAAGTGATGAAGCTAAAAATCAAGTATATAATGTCGCATTGGGTGATCGTACGACTTTGAATGAGTTGTATCGTGCAATTCAAGTGGCGCTCGCAGAAAACCAAGTGAATTTTGAGCGTGATCCTGTTTATCGTGAGTTTCGAGCTGGCGATGTTCGTCATTCACAAGCCAGTATTGCGAAAATTCAGCAGTATTTAGGTTATGCACCGCAATTTAAAATTGCAGAAGGTATTCAATTGGCGATGCGTTGGTATGTTAATAATCTGACATGATGCAACGCCTCGTCGCCAAATATCAGTCGCTTGGCTTAATTACAGCAAGTTTATTAGTTGGTGCGGTAATCACATTTACCGCACTTCCTTTTTTAACGCGTTTATATTCTGTCCATGATTTTGGCGCATACGGCATTGCCTTGGCGGTGGTCAGTGTTTTATCGACCATTGCCAATTTAAGGCTGGATCAAGCCTTATTGGTCGCAGAAGAGTCAGATAAAAAAAGCCTGATGTTTGAAGGTGCCGTCTTCTCTTTGGCAATCAGTTGTGTTGCCGCTGTTGTGCTGAGTTTTTTTCTAGAGCTTAGTATGGTGTTGGCAATTGTCAGTGGTGTTATGGCGAATACCCTAATTCAAAGCCTATACAACTATCAGTTCGCCGCACATCAAGAATTTTTCTGCGCGGGACTAAATATTTTTCGAAGTTTGATCGTGGTGGCTGTGCAATTATCTTTGCCGCTTGTGCTCAGTATCAGCCTCATCAACAGTTATAACGTCAGTTCCGTATTGATGTTATTGGCAGTATTCATCTACGTGCTGAAGCATCAATTGTATCAAGTCAGTTGGAATGCCTTTAAAGGTTATAAAGATTTTATTTATAGCAACACACCACATGCATTGTTGAATAGCTTTTCACACAACCTACCTTATTATGCGGTGTCACATTTTGTTGGTGTGCAGGCGATGGGCTTTTATGCCATTGTTGAACGTACGCTGCGGGTGCCAATTAATTTAATTTCACAAACCCTACGCCAATTCTTTATTCGTAAATTTAAACAGTCTGATGCGGCACAAGATGCATTTAAAAGTAGTGTGTTGCTGAGTTTGGTTTCTTTACCATTTTTTGCCATTTTCTTTGTTTTACCAGAATCGGTGTATTTATGGATTTTTGGTCAAGAATGGGTCGGTATTTCTCAGTATTTTGCGATTTTGGCATTGGGTTACTGGGCAATATTCTGTAATCCACCAAGTTCAGCCTTTTTAATTGCAAAGCGAAATAGTCAGGTATTATTTAAATTACAAATTATAGAGCTAATTATTAAAATTGGCTTATTTGCCGCTTTATATTTCTATGTCGAAAATAAAATTTATATGTTACTGGCGGTACCTGTATCGCTGATTTTCTATAACTTTGCCATTTTATATGCGGTATGGAGCACTAAAAAATGATGTTTTTTAAAGCCTTAAAACTGCTGAACTGGCTAAGTGCACAAGGGAGAAAGTTTTTCTATAACTTGGCTTTTGGGACGCAATTTAAATATTTTGGTAAAAATTGCTGCTTGGAAATTTCAGGTGATGTGAAAATTGGTAAGCATGTCTATATTGGCGATCAGGTCAGTTTGATTGTAGAAAAGGGTGCTTCATTACATATTGCAGACCATAGTTTTATTGGTGAAAGTTGTTATATCAAATGCTTTGGCGGTCAGATTGAAATTGGTCGAGACGTCAGTATTAATTCCAAATCATTTATTAATGGTTGCGGTGGGGTGACCATTGGCGATAACACCCGTATCGGTACGCAAAGCATTATTATTGCGAGTAATCATAAATTTGATGATCCAGATGTGTTGGTCAAAGATGCGATTACCAAACAAGGCGTACAGCTTGGTGAAAATATTTGGCTCGGTGCGCGGGTGACGGTATTAGATGGTGTTCAGATTGCCAATGATACGGTGATTGGAGCCTGTAGCCTTGTGACCAAACCTTTAATTGAATCGGGCGTGTATGTCGGTGTGCCGGCGAAAAAAATTAAATAGTAGTTTGGCTTCCATTCATTTTTAGATTGAATTTACCCCATGATTTTTAACCCAAGTCTACTGCGAAAAAAGCGTCTAGGTCTGGGCTGAAAATCAGCGTAAAATAGCCCACTTTCATTCTCTATTTACCGTTTAGGTATTGTGCATGGCATTGATTAAATCCGTATTCACTGCAATTTTTGACTTGGCTTATTTTATGCTCAAAGGCAGTGTGGCGTATGCGCGTAAAAAAGGGGTGAAGGTCGGTGAACATTGCCGCATTTATATTAAAAGTTGGGGTTCAGAGCCATTTTTGGTCAGTATCGGTGACCATGTTACAGTGACTTCAGGGGTGAAATTTATTACCCATGATGGCAGTACCTGTTTGGTAAAAAATGCTGAAGGCCAACGCTATCAACGCTTTGCGCCAATTCAAGTGGGTTCACATGTGTTTATTGGGGTGAACACGATTGTCATGCCGGGCGTGACTATTGGTTCGAATGTGGTGATTGGTGCAGGTTCGGTGGTAACCAAAGATATTCCAGATGATTCTGTCGCAGTCGGTGCACCTGCAAAAGTCGTTTCTAGTTTTGCCGACTTCCAAACCAAAATTAAAGATACCTGCGTCAGCGATGCTGAATTAGTGGGTATTAGTGATTATCAACAGCGTGTGCAGCGCGCTATTGAACTGCAAAATGCAAAACAAGCTGCGCAACAACATCATTTTTAATCTCCCATTGTTAGGTCTTCCATCATGTTGAATAAAGTCATGTTCTTTTTGCCCACATTGGGTGGTGGTGGTGCAGAACGTACAGTGATTCAACTGGCGAATAGTTTTGCTGAACAAGGTCTGAATATTGATTTGGTGGTCTGTAATCTCACGGATGAAAAATCAAAATTATTGCCTGAAGTTAGTCCTAAAATTAACTTGGTTGATTTGGCTTGTGGTCGGGTAATTAGTGCGATACAGCCTTTAAAATTACTGTTGCAAAAAGAAAACTATCAAGTGCTGGTTGCGACGCAAACGCACAGTAATATTGTCTGTGGGATCGCAAAAAAACTGGCAAAAGTGCCAGTGAAATTAATTTTCCGTGAAGTTTCGACTCCATCAAAGAACATGAAATTGTCAGGGATGAAAAAATGGATCTTTCAAACTTTGGTCAATTGGACCTATCGAGATGCAGCGCAAGTGGTCTGTGTCTCAAATGGGGTACGAGATGATTTTCGTGACTATTATCAATATCAAACCAATAATTTAAAGACCATCTATAATCCTGTTTTAGATGCGGCTTATTTTGAAAAACTGAAAGCACCGGTTCAGCATCGGTTTTTTGGCAAAGATCACAAGGTTATTTTGGCGGTAGGGCGTTTAACTGAAGCGAAAAATTTTGCTTTTTTAATTCGCTCTTTTGCTGAACTGCATCAAGCACATCCCGAAACACGTTTAATTATATTAGGTGAAGGTGAGCTGAGGGCTGAGCTTGAAGCATTACGGACATCGCTCAATTTAACGGAAGTGGTGGACCTGCCCGGTTTTGATGCCAATCCTTATGCCTATTTTAAATATGCAGCACTCTTTGTTTTAAGTTCCAATTGGGAAGGCTTGCCGGGTGTATTGATTCAACCTTGGCATCTCAAGTGAAAGTGGTAAGTACCAATTGTCCAAGTGGCCCGATGGAAATTTTGCAAGACTCAAAATTTGGCTTATTGGTGCCATGTAATGATAAAGCCGCGATGGTGAATGCCATGCAGCAAGCCATATATGGTGCTTATGTAGACTATACGCTTGAGGATTTTGAACAACATTGCCAACAGTTCAATAAGCAGACTGTGCAACAGCAATATCTTAGCTTGATGGAGCAAACACAATGAGTACAGCAAAACCAACCATTGTGCATGTCATCACTAATTTTGCTGGTGTCGGTGGGGCGGAAATGATGCTAGCCCGCTTGATTGAGCAAACAGAATCGCAATATCAACATATTGTGATTGCACTGATGAAAACCTCGACTGTCTATCAAACGACTTTGCAGCGTTGTCAGGCACATTATGCCTTGGGTTGGAATGGTATAAATACCTTGCCAGTGATTTTAAAACTGCGTCAATTACTGAAGCAGTGGGCACCACAGGCTGTGCAATGCTGGATGTATCATGCCAATGTATTGACCAGTTTAAGTCTATTGGGTTTGAAACAAGCACCCAAAGTCTTTTGGGGTATTCATCATTCTTTGGCCTCGACCAAAGAAGAGTCTTTGAGTACCAAAACAGCATTAATTCTGAGTCGATATTTGTCTAGTCAGCCTACGGGTATTGTGTATTGTGCGCATTCTTCACAAATTCAGCATCAAACATATGGATTAAATAATCCGCAAAGCGTAGTGATTCCAAATGGGGTGTTTTTGCAGCAATTTCAGCCTAATCTGGAGTTACATCAGCCGATTACGATTGGTTTTGCTGGGCGTTATCATACCGCTAAAGGTTATCCTTATTTATTTGAAACCATGAGCTTACTCAAAGACCATCCGATTCGATTTAAAATTGCGGGTGGGGGCGCCAGTTTGGAGCATCCTGAAGTGAAAGCATTATTTGAGCAGTATCAATTAGAGAGTGAAAAAGTTCAGTTACTCGATCAAATCTCGGATATGCCTGCTTTTTATCAGTCGATTGATGCCTTTTTAATGACCTCGATTACCGAAGGATTTCCTAATGTCTTGGTTGAAGCTATGGCTTCGGGATTGCCGTGTATTAGTACCGATGTGGGCGATGCTAAATTTATTGTCGATGACTTTGGCTGGATTGTACCGCCACGGGATTCGAAAGCTTTAGCACAAGCCATTTTGAATTATGTTCAACTCAGTTCAAATGAAAAAATAAACATGAAGCAGTTGGTGCGTCAGCGGGTTGAATCCAATTTTTCCATTGACCATGTGAGTCAGCAATACATGCAGATGTGGAGTCAAAACGCATGAAATTTTTAATGATCAGCAGTTTTTTACCTTCTGCATTGAATTTTCGTGGCAAATTATTGGAGGCGATTGCTTTACTTGGCTATGAGGTGAATATCATGGCACCTGAGCTGCATCAATTTCCTGATGAACATCGTAAACTCATTGCACTCGGCTATCAGGTACATGAAATTCCGATGCAGCGCACTGGGACGAATCCGGTTGCGGACTTGAAATTACTCAAGCATTTATATCAACACATTCGCCAAATTCAGCCCGATGTGGTGCTATCTTATACCATTAAACCGGTGATCTACGGCACCTTGGCAGCATGGTTGGCTAAAGTTCCTCAACGTTTTGCTTTGATTACCGGTTTAGGCTATGCCTTTCAAAATGTGGAGTCGGGACAACGCAGTATTTTCCAAAAAATGGTGCATGGTCTATACGCGCAAGCTTTAAAACATGCCAATAAAGTCTTTTTCCAAAATCCAGACGATTTGAAATTATTTCAAGACATGCATTTGCTCGCTGCCGATAAGCCCACAGTGGTGGTGAATGGTTCGGGTGTCAATGTACAAGATTTTAAGGTGATGCCGTTACCGAAAAATGATGCGGGTATGGTTAAAGCATCCTTTTTGCTGATTGCACGATTATTGGGTGACAAAGGCGTACGTGAATATGCAGAAGCGGCGCGCATCATTAAACAAGATTATCCCGAAGCAGAATTTCATTTGGTTGGTTGGATTGATGATAATCCATCCGCGATTGCACAAGACGAATTGGATTGTTGGATTGCGGATCAACGGTTGCAATTTTGGGGTAAACTGAGTGATGTTCGACCTGCAATTGCAGCCAGTTCAATCTATGTGTTGCCCTCTTACCGTGAAGGCACGCCACGTACGGTATTAGAAGCCATGGCGATGGGTCGTGCAGTGATTACCACTGATGCACCGGGCTGTCGTGAAACCGTCAATCATGGGGTGAATGGTTATTTAGTGGCAGTGAAATCGGTAGATGAATTAGTGCAAGCTATGCGCTATTTTATTGAAGATCCGAAACTGATTGATTACATGGGGCAGCGTTCGCGTGAAATTGCCTTAAATAAATATGATGTGCATCAAGTGAATCGCCACATGCTGACAGAAATGGGAATGATCTAAAAAGCATATCAATTGCATGGCTAAAATTTTTGCCTGAATTTATATCCGGATCTGAGTTAAACGTATGACTTTGAAATATATTAAAAGTGATTTATATCGTTACACGGGTACAGTGACGGTCAAAGCATTTCTGAAAAATTATTTTTTTAACCGTGGCTTTAATTTTTCGTTTTGGCTGCGCTTAGCCAGTGCAAAATCATTTTGGGCGAAGTTTGCCTATCCTATTTATTATTATAAAAAAAAGCAGTATGGCATTGATATCCATACCACGACTCAAATTGGCTATGGTTTATATATCGGTCATGGTGGGCCATTGGTGGTCAATCCGACGACGATTATTGGTAACAATGTGAATCTATCTCAATTTATCACCATTGGTGCCAATGGCGGACGTCAAGCAGCGGAAATTGGCGATAATGTCTATATTGGCCCCAATGTTTGCATTATTGAACATGTCAAAATTGGTAATAATGCAACGATTGGTGCTGGTAGTGTGGTGACCAAGGATATTCCTGAAAATGCAACGGCTGCAGGGAATTATGCCAAGGTATTGAGCATGAATAATCCCGGAACTTCAGTAAATCGTCGTTGGACGGATCTATAATTCCGTGCAATAGATGTTGAACAACCAAGATATGATGAATTCAATCAGCAAAACATTTTCTAAATATGTTGTTGTTTGAATCTTATTTATAATCGTGAAACGAAGCTTCTTAGCTTAGCTGTTAAATCAACCGAATGAGTGAACCCATGTTAAAGCGTGTACTGGATATTGCAATTGCCTCAACTGCGCTGGTGCTATTATCTCCTGTGTATGCCTTGGTGGCTTATAAGGTGAAAAAAAATCTAGGTTCACCGGTGTTGTTTCGTCAGGTACGTCCGGGCTTACATGGTCAGCCCTTTGAAATGATTAAATTTCGCACCATGAAAGATGCAGTGGATGCTCAGGGCAATCCCTTGCCCGATAGTGAGCGCTTAACGTCATTTGGTAAAATGCTGCGTGCCACCAGTTTGGATGAAATGCCGGAATTGTGGAATGTGATTAAAGGCGATATGAGTATTGTTGGGCCACGACCACTGCTGATGGAATATTTACCTTTATATAATGCAGAGCAAGCCAAACGCCATGATGTCCGCCCGGGAATTACGGGACACGCTCAAGTGAATGGACGTAATGCCATTTCATGGGAAAAGAAATTTGAACTCGATACTTGGTATGTAGAACACCAATCGTTGTGGCTAGATTTTAAAATCATGCTGAAAACAATTCAAAAGGTGATTGCTAAGGATGATATCAGTGCCGAAGGTGAGGCGACCATGAGCAAATTTACCGGCTCATCGGAGCATAAAAATGACTAAGCTCTATGCGATTTATGGTGCTTCAGGTTGTGGCCGAAGTTTAATGCCTGTTGCACGCCAGCAATTGCTCCGTGAACACGACGCTTCAGAAATTGTATTTATTGATGATGCACTCAATTCAATGGGGAAAGTAAACGGTCATCGTGCCATGAACTATCAAACCTTTTTGGATGAGCCAGCAGCTGAAAAATACGTGCAAATTGCGATTGCCAATAGCAAAGTCCGTGAAAAAATTGCCAACCGTTTAGAGGCAGATGGTATTGGGCTTTGGTCAATCTCAGCCGATAACGTCATTTTGATGGATGAAGCTGAAATTGCTGAAGGTGCAGCGCTCAGTCCATTTGTTACCATCACATCCAATATTAAAATCGGCAAATGCTTTCATGCCAATTTATATAGCTATGTCGAGCATGATTGCATCATTGGGGATTTCGTTACCTTTGCGCCGAGCGTAAAATGCAATGGCAATATCCATATTGAAGATCATGCTTATATCGGTGCAGGCGCAGTGATTAAACAAGGCACACCTGAGCAGCCTTTAATTATTGGTCGTGGCGCTATTGTCGGTATGGGTGCAGTAGTGACCAAAAGTGTACCTGCCGGTGTTACCGTTGTTGGTAATCCTGCCCGAATTTTGACAGCTAAATAAATTTTTAAACTAGGAAAATATCCATGTTAAACAGTGCATTTGAACCGTGGCCAAGTTTCACACAAGCTGAAGCAGATGCGGTCTCAAAAGTTCTTTTATCCAATAAAGTCAACTATTGGACAGGGCAAGAATGCCGTGAATTTGAAAAGGAATTTGCACAGTTTGTGGGAACATCGCATGCGGTTGCTGTCGCAAATGGTACCGTTGCTTTGGATCTTGCTTTGAAAGCCTTGGATATTGGCGCAGGTGATGATGTTATTGTGACATCACGAACCTTCTTAGCTTCTGCTAGTTCAATTGTCACCGCAGGGGCCAATCCGGTGTTTGCCGATGTTGAGCTGGATTCGCAAGATATTTCACGCTGTACGATTGAAGCGGTGATCACACCGAATACCAAAGCCATCATTTGCGTACATTTGGCGGGTTGGATGTGCGATATGGACCCGATTATGCAGTTGGCTGCAGAAAAAGGTCTATATGTCATTGAAGATTGCGCTCAGGCCCATGGTGCCATGTATAAAGGTCGTTCGGCGGGTTCAATTGGTCATATTGGGGCGTGGTCATTCTGCCAAGATAAAATTATGACCACGGGTGGCGAAGGCGGTATGGTCACCACCAATGATGAAAATTTGTGGAAGAAAATGTGGTCATACAAAGATCACGGTAAAAACTTCGATACGGTCTATAACAAGCAACATCCGCCGGGATTCCGTTGGTTGCATGACCATTTTGGAACCAACTGGCGCATGATGGAAATGCAGGCGGTGATTGGTCGTCTACAACTGAAACAGATGCCGACGTGGACAGCACAGCGTCATGCCAATATGGCACGTATATTAGCCGCTTTTGAACATAGTCCATATTTTACGGTGTCTCAGCCATCTTCAGATTATGTCCATGCAGCTTATAAATGCTATGTACAAGTTAATGTAGACCGTTTGCCTGAAGGATGGTCGCGTGATCGTATCATGGCGGAAATATCAGCGCAGAATGTGCCGTGTTTTAGTGGTTCGTGTTCAGAAGTGTATTTAGAAAAAGCTTTTGATGACACCCCATGGCGTCCCGCACAACGTCTAGCACATGCAAAACAATTAGGCGAAACAAGCTTAATGTTCTTGGTACATCCGACACTTTCTGAAGAGAGTATCGTGAAAACAGTACACGCGATTGAAAATGTCATGGCTAAAATGCGCTAAAATTCAAAACTCAACGCTTTGGCGTATAATAGCGCCAAATCTTTTTCTCCCTTAGCATCTGAGCCTGACGTGAAAGACCTGATCCGTTACCTAGCTTCATTGCCGCGTCATCAAAAACAAATCGTTTTGGTGGCGATGGATTTGTGCGTCTTGCCAATTATTATGTGGTTGGTATACGCCATTCGTTTGGCTAAGCCTGATGTAGCGGTAATGTCGGGTCTGGATTATTGGTACATTTTTGTTGCCATTGCGGGCGTGGCCATTTTTGCCTTACTCGGTATTTATCGTGCCATTGTTCGATCTTTTAATGAAGATTATTTACTACGAATTTCCATTGCGACCTTTATTCAAATTGTCGCTTTATATGCCATTAAAAAACTCAATTTAGCCTTTATTCCGATGAGTATTCCACTCATGTATGGCTTTGTGGTTTTTTCATGGATGTGGTGGAGTCGTGCAGTTCTGCGCTATGTGACTTTACGGAGTTTTGCCAAAAAGCAAAATCGTAAACGGGTAGCAATTTATGGAGCAGGTTTAGCAGGTCAACAAATTGCAGCAGCGCTTTATCGTTCAGACAATTATCTACCGGTATTTTTTATTGACGATAAAAAGTCTTTACAAGGCCAGTCACTCAGTGGTTTACACATTTATGCACCGCAAAAAGCGTTAAAACAAATCGCTAAATTTCAAATTGAAGAAATCTTATTGGCAATGCCATCTGTGGGACGCAGCCGAAAAAAACAGTTGATTGAATCCTTTGAGCAAGCTCAAGTAAAAATTATGGAATTGCCTGGTGTTACCCAGTTGGTCGATGGGCAGGTCAGCGTTTCAGATATTCAAGAAGTAGACATTATTGATTTGCTTGGACGAGACCCTGTACCGCCTAAGCCTGAATTATTACAAAAAAATATTCAGGATAAAGTGGTGATGGTCACTGGGGCAGGTGGGTCAATCGGATCAGAGCTGTGCCGTCAAATTGTGAAACATCAACCGAAACTCTTAATCTTATTTGAGATGACGGAGTTTGCTTTGTACTCCATTGATCGAGAATTACAAAATTCAGGCATTCAAGTTGTTCCTGTTTTAGGTACTGTCACCAATCAGCAAAAATTAGAACGTATTATTCAGCAATACCAAGTGCAAACGGTGTATCACGCCGCCGCATATAAACATGTGCCTTTGGTAGAAGCCAACCCCTTTGAAGGAATTTATAATACCTCGATTGGTACGGCTCGCAGTGTCGATGCCGCAGTTAATCAAGGTGTAGAAACTTTTGTATTGATTTCGACTGATAAAGCTGTACGCCCCACTAATGTCATGGGGGCGTCAAAACGGATGGCTGAACTATATTGCCAAGGTTTGGCATCGACAAATCCTAAAACTCAAATCAGTATTGTGCGTTTTGGTAATGTATTAGGTTCATCAGGTTCTGTCGTTCCTTTGTTTAAAAAACAGATTGCGAAAGGTGGACCTGTTACAGTGACACACCCTGAAGTGACACGTTATTTTATGACCATTCCTGAAGCTGCACAGTTGGTGATTCAGGCTGGTGCGATGGGCACTGGTGGTGATGTGTTTTTATTGGATATGGGTGAGCCGGTTAAAATTGTGGATTTGGCGAAGCAAATGATTCGTCTCAGTGGTTTTAAACCGATAGATGAAAATGGTATTGGAGATATCAAAATAGAATTTACTGGATTGCGGCCTGGTGAAAAGTTGTATGAAGAGTTGTTGATTGATGCGGAAGGTGTGGAACAAACAGGACATGAAAGGATTTTGAAGTCGTATGAGAAATTTTTTGAATATTTAGATATTTATCAAATTTTTACAAAACTTGAGCAGTATCAGCATAGTAATGATTTGGATGAGCTGTTTGCAATATTAAAACAATATGTGGATGGTTATACATCAAATGGTAATAAATAAAGGGTGATTATATTAAATCAATTTAAATTCATGATCTAAATGGTATAATTAAGGATAACAATATAAATGCTATACCTTAATACGTTGAATTTTAAAATTTAGGATGTTTATGAAGATTTTAGTGACAGGTGGAGCTGGTTTTATTGGATCTGCAGTAATTCGCCATATTATTAATCATACGAATAATAAAGTATTAAATATTGATAAATTGACCTATGCAGGCAATTTAGAATCATTGGCATTGGTTGATAATAATGAGCGTTATCAATTTTCTCAAACAGATATCTGTGACCAAGCTTCACTTGAAAAAATATTTAATGAATTTCAACCAGAAGCTGTGATGCATTTGGCTGCTGAATCACATGTTGATCGCTCTATTGATGGCCCTGCCGCATTTATTCAAACCAATATTGTAGGCACTTATAGCCTATTGGAAGCAGCAAGAAAATATTGGTTAAATCTAAGTGCAGAAAAAAAAGAAGCGTTTCGTTTTCATCATATCTCAACAGATGAAGTGTATGGCGATTTAGAAGGAACGTCGGATTTATTCACTGAAACAACTTCTTATGCGCCAAGTTCACCATATTCTGCAAGTAAAGCCAGTTCAGATCATTTAGTTCGTGCATGGCAGCGTACTTATGGCCTACCAACAATTGTGACCAACTGTTCAAATAACTATGGTCCATATCATTTCCCTGAAAAATTGGTACCTTTGGTTATTTTAAATGCCTTGGATGCAAAACCATTACCGATCTACGGGAAAGGTGATCAAATTCGTGATTGGTTGTTTGTTGAAGATCATGCACGAGCACTTTATAACGTTGTGACTGAAGGTATTGTGGGGGAAACTTACAATATTGGTGGACATAATGAAAAACAAAATATCGACGTTGTAAAAACGATTTGTCAAATATTGGATGATTTAAAGCCACAGTCTAATGGCCAGAAATATGAAACACTCATTACTTTTGTGAAAGATCGACCTGGGCACGATTTGCGTTATGCCATAGATGCGAAAAAAATTGAAAAAGAACTTGGTTGGAAGCCACAAGAGACTTTTGAAACAGGTATACGAAAAACGGTTGAGTGGTATTTAAATAATTTAGATTGGTGCCGTCGAGTTCAAGATGGTAGCTATCAGCGTGAAAGATTAGGTGTAAGTGCATAATGGAAAAAACAACAAAGGGTATTATTCTAGCTGGTGGTTCAGGAACACGTTTATATCCAATTACCAAAGGTGTTTCAAAGCAGCTTTTACCTATATATGACAAGCCAATGATTTACTATCCACTTTCTGTGCTCATGTTGGCAGGAATTCAGGATATTCTTATTATTACAACACCTGAAGATAAAGAGAGCTTTGAGCGTTTGCTAGGTGATGGTTCACAATTTGGTATTCGTCTGCAATATGCTATTCAGCCAAGTCCAGATGGTTTAGCGCAAGCATTTATTATTGGTGAAGCGTTTATTGGTGATAGTAATGTGTGTTTAGTACTAGGCGATAATATTTTCTATGGTCAAGGCTTTACGCCAATGTTAAAACAAGCAGTTGCGCGTGAAAAAGGTGCAACTGTGTTTGGTTATCAAGTGAAAGATCCTGAACGCTTTGGTGTTGTGGAGTTTGATGAGCAAAAAAGAGCAGTTTCATTGGAAGAAAAGCCAAAGCAGCCTAAATCTAATTTTGCTGTGACAGGGCTGTATTTTTATGACAATGATGTGATTCAAATTGCCAAACAAGTGAAGCCTTCTGAACGTGGAGAATTAGAAATTACCACAGTGAACCAAATGTATTTGGAGCAGGGTGATTTAAATGTTGAGTTGCTAGGGCGTGGTTTTGCATGGCTTGATACGGGGACTCATGCAAGTTTGCTAGAAGCGGCACAATTTGTAGAAACTTTGGAGAAGCGACAAGGCTATAAAGTGGCTTGTCTTGAAGAAATTGCTTTTAATCAAGGTTGGTTAAGTAAAGAACAAGTATTAAGCATTGGTCAAAGTATGAGTAAGAATGATTATGGTCAGTATTTGATTTCTTTGGTGGCAATAGACTGATGAATAATCCAATTTATGTTACTCAACCGGTATTGCCTGAATTAAATGATTTCATTCCTTATTTAGAGCAAATTTGGAAAAATAAAATTTTAACTAATTGTGGTCCTTTACATCAGCAGCTTGAACAAGAGTTATGTGATTATTTGGGCGTTTCTTATATTTCGCTCTTTAATAATGGTACTATCGCTCTTGTTACAGCTCTACAAGCATTGAATTTGTGTGAAGGCGAAGTCATTACGACACCTTATACTTTTGTTGCCACTGCCCATTCAATAGTTTGGAATAAATTAACCCCAGTCTTTGTGGATATTGATCCGAAAACATCAAATATTGACCCGCAAAAAGTTGAGCAGGCAATTACAGATAAAACGGTTGCGATCCTCCCTGTTCACTGTTATGGCATTCCATGTGATGTAGACAGCTTACAGAAAATAGCAGATCAAAATAACTTAAAACTGATTTATGATGCAGCGCATGCTTTTGGAGTCAAACATCAAGGTCAAAGTCTCCTCAATTATGGTGATTTAAGTGTGATTAGCTTCCATGCAACAAAAGTATTTAACACTTTTGAGGGGGGAGCAATTGTTTGTCATACGGCTGAGATGAAACAGCGTATTGATCAGCTAAAAAACTTTGGTATTGTAAATGAAACAACTATTGATGATATTTCTTTAAATGGAAAACTCAGTGAAGTTCATGCTGCACTGGGGTTGCTTCAATTAAAGACCATTGATCAAACACTTTTAGCAAGAAAGAAAGTAGATGCCTTATATAGGGAGTTTTTGAAAGGTATTGACGGGCTTCATATAGTTGAGCGTCAGGCTTCAGATGTGGATAATTACTCTTACTTTCCTATAGTGATTTCATCTCCTTATCCTTTAAGCCGTGATGAATTGTTTGAAAAATTAAAAGAGAATAATATTTTTGCACGTAAATACTTTTATCCGCTAATGACTGAATTGAAAGTTTACAAGCAGTTTGCATCTGAAATGCCTAATGCTAAAAGGCTGTCTGAGAGCGTATTATGTCTTCCTTTGTATCCGACCTTAAGTCAAGATGAGTGTAAGCGTATAATTGAAGTCATTTGTAGCGTGGCGGATTAGGAAAACATAATGAAATTGGCAATTATGCAACCTTACTTCATGCCTTATATTGGATATTTTCAACTGATTAATGCTGTAGATAAGTTTATATTCTATGATGATGTGACTTTTATTAAACAAGGATGGATTAATCGGAATCAAATCCTGATTAATAACCAGGCGAAAATGTTCAGCATCCCGCTTAGCAATGCAAGTTCGCATGTATTAATTAAAGATGTTTTAATAAGTGAAAGTGCATATCAGAAATGGAAGAAAAGTTTTTTAAACTCTATACTTTTTAGCTATAAAAAAGCGAAGAACTATTCAAAGATAAATGCTTTGATAGAGAAAATACTGGAAAAAAGGCCTGAAACAATTTCAGAGCTGGCAATCAAGAGTGTTATCGATGTTGCTCAGTATTTAGATTTAAAAACTGAATTTGAAATTTGCAGTGATGTTTACTCAAATACATATTTATCAGGTCAAAATCGTGTTCTTGATATTTGCAGAAATGAAAAAGCAGCAACTTATATAAATCCTGTTGGCGGTATGGAGTTGTATTCTAAGAGTATTTTTCAGGAACAAAATATTGAATTATTTTTCATTAAAGCCAATAAATCGGTTTATCCGCAGTTTTCTGAAGAATTTGTTCCATTCTTATCCATTATTGATGTGCTGATGTTTAATGATATTGAGGATATTCATAAGCAATTAGATAATTTTACTTTGCTTTAATAGTATTTAAGAATTAAGGAATAAATATGCAATTAGAGTTTGCTGAAATTGGTGGTTATTTTGAATTCAGTTTGTCGAATTCGGCTCAGTTCCCTTATCCAAAAGCATTTAAATACCATTCAGCTCGCTCAGCTTTTTATGATTTAATAAGAAAGAGCAAAATTAAAAAAATTTGGATGCCCAGATTTATCTGTGATTCAATGCTTGAGCCTTTAAAACTGCTCAATGTTGAAGTTTTATTTTACAATTTACAGAATAATTTTTTTCCTATTTTGCCGAAAAAACTAAATAGCGATGAATATTTATTTTATGTAAATTATTTTGGAATATGCGGCGCTATTCAAAAGGAATTATTAAATTTATATCCTTCGCACCAAGTGATCTTTGATCATGCGCAAGCTTTTTTTGTTCAGCCATTAAACTGTTTTGCAACACTCTATTCTCCTCGTAAGTTTTTGCCTGTAGCTGAAGGCGGCCTGTTAATTACTGAACAGAATTTTGTGCCTACTTATGATTCAAGAAATGTTGATGAAATGGTACAGCAGTATCAGCATGGCTTGATTCGCCGTTTAACGAATGCAAGCTTAGCCTATGAAAAGTTTAAGCAAAATGAAAATGAATTCAATGACTGTTTGCCGAAACGGCTGTCCGGAATTACTGAAGAAATTTTAAACAGTTTAAACTATGAGAGTTTTAAAGAAAAACGCTTAAAAAATTTTAGATTTTTGCATGATAAATTAGGCAGATTTAATCAACTGCAAATTAATTTGGATCAATTAGAATCACCCCTAACATATCCATTTTTATTAAATGGAGAGATTTCAGCTTGCTTGATTAATGCAAAAGTTTATACACCTACATATTGGTCCGATAGTTTGGTAAGAATAGATGTCAATAGTTTTGAACATAAATTAGTTTCAAAAGCTTCCCATCTTATTTGTGATCAGCGATATTCAATAGAAGAAATGCAACACCAAGTTGATATAATACAGGATTACTTAAAATGAATATTAAAGGCAAAGTTGTTACTCTGCGAGCGCTTGAAATGGAGGATTTATCGCTTCTAACGAAATGGTCGAACTCTCCAGAAATATGGTATAACTTAGGAGGATGGCATTTTCCTTATTCTAGTTTAAGTACTGAGGAATATATTAAAAATATTAATAATAATAATATGAAATTTCAGAATTTTGCGATTGAAACTGAAGAAATGGGATTTATTGGTACGACTAATTTGGTAGATATAGACTGGAAAAACCGTACAGCATTTAATGGCATTATGTTAGGTGATAAAGATAGCCGAGGTAAAGGCTATGCGCTTGATGCCGTTATGACAGTAATGCAATATGCTTTTAAGGAATTGGGCCTCAATCGATTAGATGGAGAGATGGTTGCTTATAATGAGCGTTCGATTGATTTTTATACGCGTAAGTGTGGTTGGGTCGTTGAAGGCACGAAACAGGATTGGTTCTACCGCAATGGCCAATTTCATGACAAAGTTATATGCGGTATAACACATGCTCAATATGATGCACATGTTGAAAAAGTAAAATATTGGAATAAGTAAGTGGCGGATTCGTCTTTAAAACTTAATGTTTTGGCTAGCTATGCTAGCCAAATTTATTTAGTAATTATTAGTATTGCAATATTACCCATATATATGAAATATATGGGAGCTGAAGCCTACGGTTTAGTGGGTTTTTTTGCTATGTTGCAAGGTCTTTTTAGCTTGCTTGATTTTGGGCTTACCCCAACAATCAGCCGGCAAACTGCACAATACAATGCTGGCGCAGAAACAGCTTTAGGCTTTCGGCAGCTTTTTAGGTCGCTCAGTGTTATTTTTACTGGTATTGCATGTATAGGCGGCGGCTTACTTTTTTATTTTAACCATTATATTGCTGAGCATTGGTTAAAACTAGAAAACTTAGCCATGTCGGATGTGCTGTTCTGCCTGCAGATTATGGCAATCTGCGTGGCTTTAAGATGGATGACCGGTTTATACCGCGGTGTAATTTCAGGATTTGAACGCATTGTTTGGCTGAGTGTAATTAATATTGTCATTGCCACGCTTCGTTTTCCTGGTGTTTTGCTGTACATGTATTGTTTTGGCTTTACCGTCAAAAGTTTTTTTATATTTCAGCTCATTGTTGCGGTTCTTGAGTTTACAATACTTGCATTCAAAGCACAGATTTTATTGCCAAAACTAAATCAGTCAGCACGCATAGGTTGGTCTCTGCAGCCGGTAAAACCGCTTTTAAGTTTCGCTTTAACTATTGCCTTCACTTCGTCAGTTTGGGTTTTGTTGACGCAGCTTGATAAATTTGTGTTATCGGGCATATTGCCTTTGTCTGAGTACGGTTATTTTACCTTAGCCGTTTTAGTCGCAGGTGGAATTTTACAAATTGGAGCGCCGATAAGTTCAGCTATTATGCCTAGAATGGCACGTTTGCATGGCGAGCAAAAACAAAAAGAACTAAAACAAGTTTACCTAGGGGCAACACAATTTGTTGCAAGTATAGTTGTCACAGCAGGCATTGTATTAGCCATTTTAGCAAAACAAGTATTATATGCGTGGACAGGAGATATTACGCTTGCTGAAAAAGCTGCACCAATTTTACAGTTATATGCATTAGGGAATTCTATTTTAACTTTAGGCGCTTTTCCCTATTATTTACAATATGCCAAAGGAAATTTAAAACTACATTTTATTGGTAATCTAGTTACAGCAATAGTTCTTATACCTGCTATTATATGGGCTGCAAAAAATTATGGAGCCATTGGTGCAGGTTGGGCTTGGGTGTTAATACAAGCTACTTATGTTACATTTTGGGTTAGTTATGTTCATAAAGTAATTGAGCCAAATATCAATTTAGAATGGTTTAAAGCTTTTTTACCGTGCATTGGAAGTGTTACTTTTATGGCACTAGTAGTATTTCATTTTATTGATTTTTCAGAAAAGCGTGATATTGCATTTTTACAAATATGTATATTCAGTATGCTATGCCTAATAGTTTCCATATTAAGTTCTAAACAAGTGAGAAAGATGATTCAATTTAAATTATCAAAGAGATCACAGTAAATTATGAAGAATCAAGATATTCAAGTTTCTGTTTGTATTGTCACTTATAATCAAGAAAAATATATCGCTGAGTGCCTTGATAGCTTAGTGAATCAAAAAACTAACTTTAATTTTGAAATTATTGTTGGAGAAGATTGTTCTACGGATGGTACTCGAGCAATTGTACAAAAGTATGTAGATCAGTATCCTGAATTGATAGTACCTTTATTTCATGAAAAAAATGTTGGTCCCGTAGAGAACTTAAAACAAGTTTATCTTAAAGCAAATGGTAAATATATTGCTCATATGGATGGTGATGACCTAGCGCTTCCAAATAAGTTGCAGAAACAATTTGATGTTCTAGAAGAAAATTTAGATTGTAATATTTGTAGTCATGACGTAATTAGAGTTTCTAATCTAAGTATCAATCAAAATAGAGATTGGACATATTCTGGGGGGGTGTATGATTTATTAGACTTATATAAAAAACTTCCATTTTTTGCACACTCATCTAAAATGTTCAGAAATAAATATGAAGTTTCTTTTTGGAATGATTTATTAATAAATAATGAAATTTTAGATATTGATATTCATGTTGCTAATGCTTTAGATGGAAATATTTTTCATATTGATCAGCTGTTGGGGGGGTATAGAATAAATACAGGTGTTAGTTTTGAGGCAAAAGTTAATCCTGCGTTACCTCGAGGTGTTAAGCGTATATATGATAATGCATTAATTATTTTTAAAGATGATCCAGAGAAGCTTTTAATAATAAATAAAAGATATGCTTATGTTTTACTTCAATATGCTTATAATTATGCGGTTTTTGATCAAGATCCTGAATTATTTAAAGAATATGTTAATCTTTCTTTAAATAAAAAAAA